>CAYUAK010000106.1:0-9459 GCA_964442765.1 uncultured Tannerella sp.
CGCGTATCGCCCGGATCGACTATTTCGACTTTGCGCATCATCTGGCGGACGATTACTTCAAAGTGTTTGTCGTTGATTTTCACACCCTGCAGGCGGTAAACGTCCTGCACTTCGTTGACGATATATTCCTGAACGGCTGTCGGGCCTTTGATAGCTAAGATGTCGGCTGGCGTTATAGCGCCGTCAGAAAGCGGCATACCGGCGCGGATGTAGTCGTTTTCCTGTACTAACAACTGTTTGGACAGCGGCACCATGTATTTCTTTTCTTCACCTAACTTAGAGGTCACAATGATTTCGCGGTTACCGCGTTTGATTTTTCCGAATGTCACCTCGCCGTCTATCTCCGAAACAATGGCCGGGTTCGACGGGTTACGCGCTTCGAACAGCTCGGTCACACGAGGAAGTCCGCCGGTGATGTCGCCGGTCTTGCCCACAGCGCGGGGTATCTTGGCCAACACTTCGCCTGTTCGGACTGAATCACCTTCCGACTTTGTCAGGTGCGCTCCTAACGGTAATGAATAGTTTCTCACCGGGTTATTTGCCGCATCCATGATATAGGCGGCAGGCGCCTTTGTCTTATCTTTCGATTCGATGATAATGATTTCTTTCAATCCTGTCGTCTCGTCGCTTTCGACCTTGAAAGTCAAATTTTCAATCATACTTTCGAAGGCAATATAACCGTCTGATTCGGCGATAATTACAGCGTTGAACGGATCCCATTCCACTACCTTATCGCCTTTCTTAACCTTGTCGCCATTGTTGAAGAACAGCTTCGAGCCGTAGGGAATATTGCTGTTATGAAGGACAATCTTCGTATGCGGTTCGATGATACGCATTTCGGCTAATCGGCTCACCACGACATTACATTTTTCTTCCACTAAGTAGACCGAGCGAAGTTCATCTATTTCAAGGTTGCCGTCATATTTCGATATGAGACTGTTTTCGGTGGCAATGTTCGATGCAATACCGCCCACATGGAAAGTACGTAGCGTCAACTGCGTACCCGGCTCGCCGATTGACTGTGCAGCAATAACGCCGACGACCTCCCCTTTTTGAACCATCTGTCCGTGAGCGAGGTTACGTCCATAGCATTTGGCGCAGACACCTTTCTTCGATTCGCAGGTAAGCACCGATCGTATCTCAACGCTTTCGATGGGCGAGTTCTGTATTTCCTCCGCCTCTTTTTCGCGTATCTCATCGCCTGATTTGACAATAATATGTCCGTTTATCGGATGAATGATGTCGTGTACCGATACGCGCCCAAGGATACGTTCATACAGTTTGGCGATGACCTCTTCGTTATTTTTCAGTTCGAAGCAGGTCAAACCTCGCAAGGTGCCACAATCTTCTTCGTTAATGATTACATCGTGTGAGACATCCACTAAGCGGCGCGTCAAGTATCCGGCATCGGCGGTTTTCAAAGCTGTATCGGCCAATCCTTTGCGAGCGCCGTGTGTCGAAATAAAATATTCCAACACCGACAACCCTTCTTTAAAGTTGGAAAGAATCGGATTTTCGATAATTTGTCCGCCTTCGCTGCCGCTTTTTTGTGGTTTAGCCATCAAGCCACGCATACCCGAAAGCTGCCGTATCTGTTCACGTGAACCGCGTGCTCCCGAATCCATCATCATATAAATGGAGTTGAAACCGTCATTATCGGCGCTCAGTTTATCGATAAGGATTTTCGACAGGCGGCTGTTCACATGCGTCCAAGTATCAATAATCTGATTATAACGCTCGTTATTAGTGATAAAGCCCATGCTATAGTTCGACACTATCTGTTCAACCTCATCATATCCTTCCCGCACTAACTCTTCTTTTTCTTCCGGGATAAGCACATCGGCTAAGTTGAATGATAATCCACCTTTGAAAGCCATGAAGTAGCCGAGATTTTTGATGTCATCAAGAAAACGGCATGTACGCGCAACGCCGCATATTTTTATGATTTCGCTGATGATATCACGTAAAGCTTTCTTTCCCAACACCTCATTAACATAACCTACTTCTTTGGGTATAAACTCATTAACCATTAAACGCCCCATGCTTGTCTCAATAATTCTCTTAACAGGCTCACCGTTTTCATCGATATCATCTACTAAAACGTTAATCAGTGCATGTAAGTCGATAATACCTTCGTTATAGGCAATGGTAGCTTCTTCCGGCCCGTAGAAAGTCCATCCTTCACCCCTCAAGTCGGTGCGAGTTTTAGTAATATAATACAATCCGAGCACCATATCCTGTGAAGGTACGGTGATAGGAGCGCCGTTAGCTGGGTTTAAAATATTGTGCGAAGCCAGCATTAACATCTGCGCTTCAAGGATAGCTTCATTGCTAAGTGGCAGATGCACGGCCATTTGATCCCCATCAAAATCCGCGTTAAATGCTGTACAGGCTAATGGATGCAACTGGATAGCCTTTCCTTCTATCATCTTAGGCTGGAACGCTTGGATGCCTAACCGGTGTAAGGTTGGGGCGCGGTTTAGTAAAACGGGGTGTCCTTTCATCACATATTCTAAGATATCCCAAACAACGGGTTCTTTGCGGTCGACGATTTTTTTGGCCGATTTGACTGTTTTAACAACACCACGTTCTATCAGTTTGCGGATAATAAACGGTTTATACAGCTCGGCAGCCATATCTTTCGGTATCCCACACTCGCCCATCTTGAGTTCTGGCCCTACGACAATCACCGAGCGCGCCGAGTAGTCTACCCGTTTACCGAGCAGGTTTTGGCGGAAACGTCCCTGCTTACCTTTCAAGCTGTCGGACAGGGATTTAAGCGGACGGTTAGAATCCGATTTGACGGCGCTTGACTTCCGTGAGTTATCAAACAGCGAATCTACGGCTTCCTGTAACATGCGTTTTTCATTGCGCAGGATGACTTCGGGCGCTTTGATATCTACTAATCGTTTCAGGCGGTTATTGCGTATGATGACACGGCGGTATAAATCATTCAGGTCAGAAGTGGCGAAGCGCCCTCCGTCTAACGGTACAAGTGGACGCAATTCAGGCGGGATAACCGGCACTACTTTCACGACCATCCATTCAGGGCGATTACGTCCTTTTGATGCACGGAACGATTCTACTACCTGAAGGCGTTTCAGCGCTTCCGCTTTGCGTTGTTGCGATGTATCCGTTGTGGCATGATTACGCAAGTCGTAAGAAAGCACATCCAAGTCAAGGCGTACTAACAAGTCGTAGATAGCCTCTGCGCCAATTTTTGCAATAAACTTGTTCGGGTCGGAATCTTCAAGCAATTGATTATCTTTCGGGAGGTTATCGATAATATCCAAGTACTCTTCTTCGGCCAGCAGGTCTGAATTATTGACCTTCTCGACGCACCCTTTCTGAATGACAATATACCTTTCGTAATAAATAATAGAATCCAATTTTTTGGTCGGCAATCCCAATAAATAGCCGATTTTATTCGGCAGTGTACGGAAATACCAAATATGTGCTACCGGAACTACTAAATGGACATGTCCTGTACGTTCGCGGCGCACTTTCTTTTCAGTTACTTCGACTCCACAGCGGTCGCAGACGATACCTTTATAGCGTATGCGTTTATATTTACCGCAATAACATTCATAATTTTTTACCGGTCCAAAAATTCGTTCGCAAAATAAACCGTCCCTTTCGGGTTTGTAGGTGCGGTAGTTGATGGTTTCCGGTTTGAGCACTTCGCCGTGAGAATTTTCTAACACCTCTTCGGGCGATGCCAATCCAATGGATATTTTTGTAAAGTCACTCTTTACCTTAACATCTTTTCTAAATGCCATTATTTCTGTATTTCTATTGTAAACAAAGGAGGAATTAAATTATTCCAACGTAAAACTAAGGCACAGTCCTCTCAGTTCATGCAGAAGGACGTTCAGCGATTCGGGGATACCGGGTTTAGGCATTTGTTCGCCTTTGACGATAGCCTCGTATGTTTTAGCCCGTCCTACGACGTCGTCCGATTTCACTGTCAGTATTTCCTGGAGGATATGGGAAGCTCCAAAGGCTTCAATAGCCCAGACTTCCATCTCGCCGAAGCGTTGCCCACCAAACTGCGCCTTTCCCCCAAGCGGCTGTTGGGTGATTAACGAATAGGGTCCGATGGAGCGGGCATGCATCTTGTCGTCCACCATGTGACCTAACTTAAGAAAGTAAGTCACGCCGACGGTAGCGGGCTGGTCGAAACGCTCGCCGGTTCCGCCGTCGAATAAGTAAGTTTTCCCGTAGCGGGGTAGCTTGGCCTTGTCGGTCCAGGCGTTCAGGTCGTCAAGCGTTGCGCCGTCGAAGATAGGGGTAGCAAATTTCACTCCCAAAACTTGACCCGCCCAGCCTAAGACAGCTTCGAAAATCTGGCCTAAGTTCATGCGTGATGGCACGCCAAGTGGGTTCAGACAAATATCAACCGGCGTCCCGTCATCTAAGAAAGGCATGTCTTCCTGGCGGACGATCTTAGACACAATACCTTTATTGCCATGCCGTCCGGCCATCTTATCTCCTACCTGTATTTTGCGTTTTTTAGCTACGTACACTTTGGCTATCTGGACGATGCCGGTCGGTAGTTCGTCGCCGATAGAAAGATCAAACTTTTTACGGCGCAGCTCTGCATCTAACTCCTTCGATTTCTTCAAGAAGTTGACGACTAATCTTTTTATCATTTCATTAATACGCGCATCCGTTGTCCATTTACTCAACTGAATCGTATTGAATTCCAAATCATCCAATGCCCTTTTGGTAAACTTTGAACTTCTTGGAATGACGTCCATATTCAGATAGTCCTTCACTCCTTGCGAATTCTTTCCTTCGGTCAGTATCAATAGTTTTTCTATCAAAACAGCTCTCAGTTCGGCTGTTTTTTTAGCATATTCTTCTTCTAATTTAGGAATAAGTGTTTTTTCGGACTGGCGTTGGTTCTTTTTCTTTATGATGCGTGAGAACAGGTTTGTGCCGACGACGACGCCATACAATGAGGGTGTCGCTTTCAGTGAAGCGTCCTTTACATCGCCTGCCTTGTCGCCGAAGATAGCGCGCAAGAGTTTTTCTTCCGGTGAGGGGTCAGATTCCCCTTTGGGTGTTATCTTACCGATGATGATGTCGCCCGGATTGATACGAGCGCCGACGCGAATGATACCTCTTTCGTCCAAATCTTTGATAGATTCTTCGCTTACATTGGGTATGTCCTTGGTCAGTTCTTCCATACCCCGTTTAGTTTCTCTTACTTCTAAGAGATATTCATCGACATGAATAGAAGTAAAAATATCATCGCGTACAATGCGTTCGTTCAGTACGACTGCATCTTCATAGTTATATCCTTTCCATGGCATATAAGCCACCTTCACATTGCGACCTAAGGCGAGTTCGCCGTTTTGTATCGAATAGCCTTCCGTCAGTATCTCTCCTTCTTCAACATGTTGGCCGCGGACGCAGATGGGCCGCAGGTCGACCGTTGTACTTTGGTTTGTTTTGCGCCATTTCGGTATTTTGTACGTTTTTACGGCATCTTCAAAGCTCACAAACTGTTCGTCGTCTGTCCGGTCATATTTGATTTTGATAGTAGTCGCATCGACATATATCACTTCGCCTGGGCCTTCTGCCATGATCTGCGTACGCGAATCGCGTGCTACGTGCGATTCGATGCCGGTACCAACAATAGGTGCTTCGTTGCGAACGAGCGGTACTGCCTGACGCATCATGTTAGAACCCATTAGCGCGCGGTTAGCGTCATTGTGTTCGAGGAACGGTATTAAAGCGGCAGCAATAGAGGCTATCTGTGTGGGAGCGACATCCATCAAATCGACCTCTTCGGGCGAGACAACGGGGAAATCCGCTTCGTAACGAGATTTGATTTTGTCCTGAATAAAACATCCATCTGCATCTAATGGTGCATTGCCTTGCGCTACCGTTTTATCTTCTTCTTCTTCGGCAGTATAATATGCTAAGACATTTTCGGTAAAATCAACTTTCCCGTTCACTACCTTCCGGTACGGGGTGGTAATAAATCCTAACTCATTGATTTTAGCATAGACACAAAGCGAAGATATCAACCCGATATTCGGGCCTTCGGGTGTTTCTATCGGACAGAGACGTCCGTAGTGTGTATAATGAACGTCGCGTACCTCGAAGCCGGCTCTTTCGCGTGAAAGTCCGCCGGGTCCTAAGGCCGACAGACGGCGTTTATGGGTTATCTCGGCCAACGGGTTGGTCTGGTCCATGAATTGCGAAAGTGCATTCGTACCGAAGAACGAATTGACAACCGACGAGATTGTTTTTGCATTTATCAGGTCGATAGGCGTAAACACCTCATTATCGCGGACGTTCATACGCTCGCGGACGGTACGTGCCATACGCGCCAGGCCAATGCCGAACTGGTTATATAACTGTTCGCCAACCGTGCGGACACGCCGGTTGCTCAAATGGTCGATATCATCTACAACTGCTTTGGAATTAATGAGTTGTATCAGATATTTAATAATCTCAATGATATCTTCTTTTGTTAATACTTTTATATCTTCGCTGATATGGAGCGACAGTTTTCGGTTGATACGAAACCGACCGACATCGCCCAGATCATATCTTTTTTCAGAGAAGAAAAGGTTCGTAATGACTTCGCGGGCGCTGGCCTCGTCAGCGGGGTCGGCATTACGTAACTGGCGATAGATGTATAATACGGCTTCTTTTTCCGAGTTGCTGGGGTCTTTTTGAAGCGTATTATAAATGATGGCGTAATCGTTCAGGTTTTGTTCTTCGCGATGTAACAGGATATTCTGGGTGCCCGATTCGAGAATCGTCTCAACATTTTTTTCGGTCAGTGAAGCCTCTCTGTCGACTACCACATCATTTCTTTCGATAGAAACCACTTCGCCTGTATCCTCGTCCACGAAATCTTCTATCCATGTTTTTAATACACGGGCGGCTAACTTGCGTCCCAGGTGCGTTTCAAGGTTTTCTCTTGTAACGCTTATTTCTTCCGCTAAGTTAAATATTTCGAGTATGTCCTTGTCACTTTCGAATCCTATTGCTCTTAATAGGGTTGTAACGGGCAGTTTCTTTTTACGGTCGATATAGGCATACATGACATTGTTAATGTCGGTAGCGAATTCTATCCATGAGCCTTTAAAGGGGATGATACGCGCCGAGTAGAGTTTGGTTCCGTTGGCGTGTGTGCTTTGTCCGAAGAAGACGCCCGGTGAGCGGTGCAACTGTGAGACGACCACCCTTTCGGCGCCGTTGATAACAAACGTCCCCCGGTCGGTCATATAAGGGATCGGGCCAAGAAAGACGTCCTGTATAACTGTATCGAAATCCTCATGTTCGGGGTCGGTACAGTACAGTTTCATTTTGGCTTTGAGCGGCACGTTATACGTTAAGCCACGCGCAATACACTCTTCGACAGAATAACGGGGAGGGTCTAAGTAATAATCTAAAAATTCTAGGACAAAATTATTACGGGTGTCAGCTATCGGGAAGTTTTCTGTAAAGACTCTATAAAGCCCCTCTTTTTTTCTTTTCTCCGGGGGCATGTCTAACTGTATAAAGTCTTGGTAAGACTTCAATTGTACTTCGAGGAAATCTGGATATGGCGGCTGCGATTTAGTCGAAGCAAAGTTAATTCGTTGGGTTATAGTTGTTGAAGACATCTATCTTGGGATTAATTGAACTTACTTTAAAAAAATAGACACAAAAAGGTTAAGAATCCCTAATGACAGGGATTCCTAACCACTAACCTGCCAGGCAGGGTAATATGAACTATTTAAGCTCAACTTCCGCTCCGGCTTCTTCCAAACTTTTCTTAATACCTTCCGCATCCGCTTTAGCTATGCCTTCTTTTACATTACTTGGTGCGGTATCGACCAGCTCTTTGGCTTCTTTCAAGCCCAGACCGGTCAATTCTTTTACTAATTTAACAACTGCTAATTTGTTAGGGCCGTGTGCCTTAAGGACAACGTTAAATTCCGTCTGCTCTTCTACTACGACTGCCGCAGCAGTTGGACCAGCGGCAACAGCTACGGCTGCTGCCGCTGGCTCGATGCCATATTCTTCTTTAAGGATTTTTGCTAACTCGTTTACCTCTTTTACGGTAAGATTCACTAATTGTTCTGCAAAAGCTTTTAAATCTGCCATTTTAATTAATATTTTTTAATGTTTATACTCTGTAAAAAACTAATTTCGCTCTTCGAGCGTTTCTAAAATCCGGTGAATCATCTGACCGCCATTCGACTGTAACGCCGAAACGACGTTCTTCATTGGCGACTGTAACAGTCCGATAATATCGCCTATCAACTCTTCTCGGCTCTTGATTGTAGCCAGCGCTTCTAAGTCGTCTGCCGTATAGAAACCTTCCTGAACGTATGCTCCTTTCAGTTTCGGACGGGCTTCTTCCTTTTTTTTGCTGTCTTTCGTAAAGTCCTGAATAAGACGTGCCGGCACGTTAGCTGAAGATGTCAGCATGATAGCCGTGTTTCCTTTCAGTGCGCCGTATAACTCCGAATAATTAATACCTTCCACGTTCTCCATTGCTTTTCTGAGCAATGTGTTTTTCGTCATGATAAGTGTCACATCCCGTTTGAAACATTCTTTGCGCAGCTTCGTTGTTGTCTCTGCGTTCAGCGCTTCGATATCTGTCAGGTAAAGATGCGGAAACTGTTTCAACTTTTTTGTTAGCTCGCTGACGATTATGCTTTTATCTTCCTTTTTCATTGTCCTGGATTATTAATTGTTATTCATCAATCGTCTTTGGGTCGACTTTTATACCCGGACTCATCGTCGAGGAGAGATAAATGCTTTTCAAATACGTACCTTTAGCGACGGAAGGTTTCAATTTTACTAATGTAGTAATAAACTCTTTCGTATTATCGTAAATCATTTCCGGCTGGAAAGAAACCTTACCGACCGATGTATGCACGATACCGGTTTTATCGACTTTGAAATCGATTTTACCCTGTTTCACTTCCTGTATTGCTTTCCCTATGTCGTTTGTTACCGTCCCACTTTTCGGGTTCGGCATCAGTCCACGGGGTCCTAAGATACGTCCTAATGCGCCTATTTTGCCCATAATGGAAGGCATGGTGATAATGATGTCTACGTCGGTCCAACCGCCTTTGATTTTTTCGACATATTCATCCAACCCGACGAAATCGGCTCCGGCAGCTTTTGCCTCGGCTTCTCTATCGGGTGTACATAACGCAAGAACCCTGATAACCTTTCCGGTTCCATGTGGTAACGTGGCAACGCCTCTTACCATCTGATTGGCTTTCCGGGGGTCTACGCCTAAGCGGACATCCACATCTACGGAGGCATCAAACTTAGCTAATGTTATTTCTTTCACTAATGCCGATGCTTCCCGCAATGTATACGCTTTCCCGTTTTCAATTTTTCCTGCAGCCAGTTTCTGATTTTTTGTAAGTTTACTCATCTTTTACTTGACTTTTATTAGTTTGTTCCCGGGAAATCCCCTTTTACTTTAAT
>CAYUAK010000107.1:0-14311 GCA_964442765.1 uncultured Tannerella sp.
TTCCATTTTTCCGGTCGGTTGCTATGTCCCCGTGACCCGTCATTTGCTCCGTCCCAGTGACCGAAAGCCCGGTTGACACAGCCGATTCAAAAGTGTCGTGATTTCGCAGGATGCGGTCGTGAAAGCGTTCCTTTCTGTCAATGTCGGCAAAAGCATTTTCAAGTCGCTCTGTGTGGTATTGTTCGTACATTCCGTTTATATAGTCTATCAATCCCCGTTCCTGCCAAAGTTTCAGTATTTCAGTGGCGCTCAGTGATTTATATTCTGCGTATTTTTCGAGCAGGAAAATAAAAAATCCCGATTGATTAGATATTTTTCTCATAATAACGCACTTGCATAAATAGAATTTCTGTAATCGCCGGTTATGTTTTCAGCGTTCCACAATTCATACAGCAAATAGGGCGACATTTGCCTTAACAGAATATGTACATCGCTTAATTTTTGGGCTGTTTTCGATTGATAAAACGCGGCGATTGCCTCCTGTTCTGAAAGCCCGTTTCGCTCTCTATAGCCGATTATTTGCCGTCGACGATGACGGCGAGTGTGGCGTCGCCGGTGACGTTGGCGACGGTGCGGAGCATGTCGAGCGGGCGGTCTATGCCGATAATGAGGGCTAAGCCTTCGGGGGGGATGCCGACGGCGGACAGGACAATCGTTAAGATGACAAAGCTGCCGCCGGGGATGGCCGGCGTGCCTATCGAAGAAAGTATCGTCATACCGATGACGATAAATATCTGCTGCAAACTTAGATCAATGCCTAATACCTGCGCTATAAAGAGGATAGCAATAGCCTGATAACAACTAGTGCCGTCCATGTTGACGGTTGTCCCTACCGGCAGGATAAAAGATGCCGTTTCTTTGGAGACGTCTAACTTTTTTTGAACCGTTTCGAGGTTGAGAGGGAGCGCCGCCGCACTGCTGCTTGTGGTGAAGGCAAAAAGCTGAACCGGGTAAAGCGCTTTGACAAACTTGCTGACCGGCATCTTTGTGAATATCCGTACTAATAAGGGATAGAATATCAGAAGGATGAATAATATTCCACCCGCTACGCACAAGGCGTAGGCGCCTAAGGCAACAAATATACTTGTCTCTCCACCATACGAGATCACTAATGAGGCCATCAATGCTGTAACGCCTATCGGCGCCAGCGCGATGATGTAATCTATCATGCGAAAGATGACCTCATTCAGGCCGTCAAAAAAACTTTTTACTGTCTTTATTTTTTCCTTTGGAACTGTCATGGTGGCTATCCCAAAGAAAAGTGCAAAGAACACGACTTGTAACATGCCCGAATTACGGGAGGCAGCATCAAAAATATTGGATGGGACAATGTCGTTCAGGAATCCCAACGGCCCTCGTCCGTGCGACTGCTCGGCAGCGATGGTTTTTTCGGCCACAAACAAGTCATAGTCGCCTTTGATAGATTCGACTAACGTCCTGTCAACCAGTTCGCCAGGCTTGGCTATCAAGGCTATTGACACCCCTAACAAGATGGCTACCATCGTGGTGGCAAAATAGAAGACAAGCGTTTTGCCACCCAAACGGGAAAATGATTGGATGCTTTCAAGACCCATCAATCCACGGATAAGAGAAATAAAAATCAAAGGGATAGCTATCAGTTGCAACAATCGGATAAAAAGCTGCCCCCAAGGTGTTATCCAGTCGCTTACGATTTTTTCATAGCTAAACCCGATAGCCACAAAGCCAATCGCTATTCCTGCAATCATTCCGATTAGAATCTGCAAATATAGAGGGAAAGACTTTTTTCTTTTTTTCATCTGTTTATATTTTAACTCCCCCTTTGAAGCCGTGTCTGCCGACAGGCAGGGAGTATGGGGTCAATCCCCCTTTGAAGCCGTGTCTGCTGACAGGCAAGGGGATGTGGGGATGTTCTTAATAATCATTTTTCTCAACACAGAGACACAGTGAACACTGAGGTTCAAAGTGTTATATTCATTCAATAGCCCTTAAAGTGGCGGTCAGGAAATCCCATGTCCTGGCTACTGATGAGATGCTTACTGCTTCGTCGGGTGAATGGGGGTTCTTCAGGTTTGGGCCAAACGAGACCATGTCCATATCGGGGTAAACGCCTTGAATAATACCGCATTCGAGGCCGGCATGTATCACTGTCACTTCGGGACGGTTGCCGTACAGTTGCTCGTAGGTATCGCTCATCGCTTTCAGAACCGGAGAATTAGCATTTGGCAGCCAGCCATTGTAGGCGCCACCAAACTCCACTTTTGCGCAGGCTAACGAAAAGATGCTTTCTAAGGAGGAAAGCAATGCCGCCTTACGGCTTTCGGAAGAGCTTCGGGCGAGGATTTTGATTTCTATCAGACGGTCAGAGGATTTAACAATCGACAGGTTGGACGACGATTCTACGATGTTGGGGAAATCGGTTAGCATGGTAGCCACCCCATTTTGACATCCCTCAATAGCATTGATAAGGTCGTCCTGAACTTCTTCCGGTATGAGCAAAGATGGAGCTTCCGTCATCTCGGCTGAGAATTGGATACTGTCCTCTATGCCGACAAATTCAGTGCGATAGAGGTCTTGATAATCAGCCACAAGCTCCCAGAATGGCTCTACGTTATCATTCGGAAGCGTTATCACTGCTATTGCTTCACGCGGTATGGCATTACGTGCAGAGCCGCCTTCGATAGAAGCTAATCGGACGCCATAGCTACGCACGGCTTCTTTCAGAAAGCGAAACATCAGTTTATTGGCATTAGCCCGTCCTTTGTGAATGTCAAGACCGGAATGCCCTCCTTTCAGGCCGGATAGAAATAACCGGACAGCAACGTCGCCGTTGAACAGCGGGACGCCTTTTTTATAGTGGAACGATATGTTCAGATCGGCACCACCTGCACAGCCTGCGAATAACTTCCCTTCGTCTTCCGAATCGCAGTTAAGCAAAATGCGGCCGTGTAGAAATCCGGGTTTCAATCCGTTAGCGCCGTCCATCCCCACTTCTTCGTCTACGGTAAATAACGCCTCTAACGGCCCATGTGTCAGCGTGTTATCAGCTAATACTGCCATCGTAAATGCTACGCCAATCCCATTATCTGCGCCTAAGGTAGTGCCTAACGCTTTGACCCAATCGCCGTCGATGAACGTCTTAATCGGGTCTTTGTCGAAATCGTGAACTACATCATTATTTTTCTGAGGCACCATATCCAAGTGTGATTGCAGGACTACCGTCTTTTTGTTTTCAAAACCCTGCGTCGCCGGTTTGCGGATGATCACATTACCAACCTCATCCTGTTCGGTTTCAAGGTTTAACTTTTTCCCGAAATCGAAGATATAGCGTGTGACGGCTTCCATCTTTCCGGTAGGACGCGGGATTTGTGACAGTTCAAAAAAATAACCCCATACTGCCTGAGGTTCAAGTGATTTAATCTCTGTACTCATTATATTGATATATAAAAAAATTATTTCTTTTTATCCAGTTTAGCAGTTTTATTGATTACCGGTAAGGCCATTATACCGAACAGACCGGTAAGCGCCACCCAAATGGTTTGCACAGTAAAAACGACCAAAGCAAAAGCGCCGGCGTCACTTTTTTCTACTCCGAAGGCGACTAAAGTCGACATGACCATGAAATGCCACACTCCTATGCCACCCTGTACGGGAACGGCAACGCCTATACTGCTCATAGCGAAGGCAATCAACCCAATACGGAGACCCAAGTCGCGCGTGAAGTTAAAAGCAAAAAAAGTAATGTAGAAATAAATAAAGTAACAACTCCAAATCAAGAGGGTCTCAATAAAAAAGCGAGTTTTATGCTTAATTTTCCAAATACTTTTAATACCTTCCCAAACATTTTTTAACAGTCCGACCATTTTTTGTACCAGCGAAGCATGCTTGAGTCTAACAAAGACAATCCATATCACAATCATTAGTAATACAATTCCAATATAAGTCCACGCCGAAGACAGTAATTGAAACAGCAATTTAATGAACACAGGCGGGTTCTCGGAGAAAAAATGACGAAAAAAACGGATATTAAAAATGCTCAGGCAAAGCGTTAGTATTCCGACGACTAAGGTGTCCATGACACGGTCTACAAACAGGGTGCCTAACAATTTTGAAAAGGCAATCTTTTCGTATTTCGTCGTCACGCCGCAGCGCCACAACTCCCCGACGCGTGGAAGCGCCAGGTTGATGGCATAATTGCCCAAAACGGCGTAGATAGCATTGCGGCGACGGATACGTTTTCCTAACGAATCAATCAGCATACTCCACCGCCATCCGCGGATAATATTCCCCATCAGCCCGAAAATAAGCGACAGTAATAAGATCTCATACCGGACATCTTTCTTGATAATGAGCATTATTTCGTGCATGTCCTGATTACGGTAAAGATACCATAACAAAATAATACCCAGCGATAAAGGGATAAAAACCTTTATCAAAGTGCGGTAAATTTGTTTATAAACCATACAATTTTTCGTTATTATGCGTATCTTTGTACCCGCAAAGGTAGGTATTTTAATTAAGAATTAAGAATTAAGAATTAAGAATTGTAAATTTTCATTTTGTGCCCCATTGAATTGCCTGTGGCATACAAATTTCTAATTAATCATTAATCATTAATAATTAATAACTTATGATAGTTCGCCCTAAGAAATCTATTGGACAGCATTTTCTAAAAGACTTTGGTATTGCGCAGCGTATAGCCGAAACACTGTTGGAATTCCAAGGTTTGCCCGTTCTGGAAGTAGGACCCGGAAGCGGTTCGCTCACCCGTTTCCTTCTCGATATCGGGTACGATCTGTCAGTCGTTGAGATAGATAGAGAATCTGTGAGCTACCTCAGGCAAAATTTCCCCGAACTAAACGGGCGCATTCATGCAACTGACTTCTTGCAGATGGATTTAAACAGTCTGTTTGACACCAAGATCTGTGTTATCGGTAATTATCCTTATTACATTTCAAGTCAGATTTTTTTCAAAGTACTCGACCACCGCGACAAGGTCAGTTGTTGTTCGGGTATGATACAAAAAGAAGTAGCCGAGCGTCTTTCAGCAAAGCCCGGAAGTCACACTTTCGGTATAATAAGCGCATTAATCCAACCCTGGTACGATGTCGAATATCTTTTTACAGTCAGTGAAAAGGTATTCGAACCTCCGCCTAAGGTCAAAAGCGCTGTTATCCGCATGACAAGAAACCATCGTTTTGATTTAGGTTGTGATGAAACGCTTTACAAACAGGTGGTAAAGACAGCGTTCAATCAGCGCCGCAAAACACTGCGTAACTCCTTAAAATCCCTGTTTGGCAAAGATAACCCGCAACTCGGGATGCCGATTTTCGACAAGCGGCCCGAACAATTGACCATTGAACAGTTCATAGAACTTTCGCGGATGTACGCCATGGGGACGGGGGAGTTGGCGGAAAGAGACACGGATTGATAATCCGCGCTAGCATTTTTAAAAAAAAAACATCCCCCTGCCCCCTTTTTCTTCCACTTCGTGAACATTCCATTGAGTAATAATTATTGTGTCGTTTTACGAAGTGAAACAAAGAGACACATTTGTTCCGCAAGCGAAACAGACACATTGTCTGATTATTAACACTAAGGAACGTTGATTGATTTTCATAGGAACGTTCAAAGGGTGAGTTAGGGAACTAAAACCTATAAGATTATGATAGAATTAACAAAAGAATACATCGATGAACTAAGAAAAATCATCGAATCAAAAGACAAAGAATTAGCTGTTGCCATTTTAGAGGACTTGCATCCAGCCGACATAGCAGAGCTATATAATGAGCTTTCACTGAAAGAGATAATCTTTTTGCATCTGCTGATTGAAGGCGATAAAGCCGGCGACGTTCTGATGGAACTCGAAGACGATGACCGTCGCAAGTTGTTGAACGAACTGCCCAGCAAACTTATTGCCGAGCGTTTTGTTGGTGAGATGGATACCGACGATGCTGTCGAACTGATGCGCGACATGGACGAGGAGCGCCAGGAAGAAATCCTGTCACATATAGGTGATGTTGAGCAGGCTGGTGACATCATCGATCTTTTGAAATATGACGAAGGGACAGCCGGCGGTCTGATGGGGACTGAAATGATTGTCGTCAATGAAAACTGGAGTATGCCCCATTGTATTGAAGAAATGCGCAAACAGGCTGAGATAGAAAGCATTGACGAAGTGTATAATGTGTATGTGATAGACGATGATAATCGTTTGCGTGGCGTACTTCCGCTGCAGAAACTGATAACAAGTCCATCGATATCAAAGATCAAGCATGTCATGCAAAAAGAGCCTGTATCCGTACAGGACAAAGCAGAACTGTCGGAGGTAGTGGAACTTATCACCAAGTACGACTTGGTATCGTTGCCTGTCGTTGACAGTATAGGTCGTTTATTGGGACATATCACCGTCGATGATGTGATGGACGAAATAAAAGAACTCCATGAGCGTGATTATCAGTTGGCTTCAGGTATAACGCAGGATGTCGAAACGTCGGATACTGTATTCATGCAGACAGCCGCACGGCTACCCTGGCTGCTTTTCGGAATGATAGGCGGCTTAGGCAACTCAAAGATTTTAGGGTGGTTCGAGAGCGGGTTTGCCGAAAATCCCAAAATGGCTTTTTTCATACCGCTCATCGGTGGCACCGGAGGAAATGTAGGGGTACAATCGTCGGCCATCGTTGTTCAGGGGTTGGCTAATAACAGCTTAAAACATTTCCAAATTTTTAAGCAGGTGATGAAAGAATCGGTTGTAGCGTTGATAAATGCGGCTATTATCAGTCTCATCGTATTTACATATAACTATTTTACGCTTGGCAACCATCAAATTACCTTGTCTGTCTCTATCAGCCTTTTTGCGGTTGTCATCTTTGCCAGCACTTTTGGGACGTTAGTCCCGATGATTTTAGACAAGTTTCATATAAACCCGGCCCTTGCCACCGGTCCGTTTATTCAAATAACGAATGACATCATCGGCATGTTGATATATATGTCTACCGTCTCCATTTTCATGGGGTAACAACGTTGCCCTTGAAGTAACAACGGCATCATAACCGTTGCCATAAATAACTACTTTTACAAATCAATTTTTCTCATTATTTTCTTATTACAACGAAAATTACTAACTTTGCATCAATTTTTTAATAAAATCAGATAATTAAATGTATGGCTACAACAGCGGATTTTAGAAACGGGATGTGTTTAGACATCGATGGCAACTACTTTTTTATTGTTGAATTTCTTCATGTTAAGCCGGGTAAAGGCCCTGCTTTTGTGCGCACCAAACTTAGAAATGTGACTACCGGTCGCGTGCTTGATAAGACATGGAACGCCGGTGTCAGGGTAGAGGAAGTACGTATCGAAAGGCGTCCATATCAATTTCTTTATAAGGACGAGATGGGGTATAACTTTATGCACCCCGAAACATTTGAACAGATTTCTATTCAGGGCGATAGCATTGAGGGGGTTCAGTTCCTGAAAGAAGGCGACATTGTCGAGGCGATGGTACATTCGGAAAGCGAGACTATATTGACATGCGAGCTGCCGGCGCACGTAGTACTTGAAGTAACCTATACCGAGCCGGGGATCCGGGGTGATACGGCCACTAATGCGCTCAAACCGGCTATCTTAGAGACCGGTGCGGAGGTACGTGTTCCTTTGTTTATCAATGTCGGTGAGAAAATTGAGATTGACACACGCGACGGCTCGTATATTGGACGTGTTAACACAAATAAATGATGGAAGTCCCCGACGAGAAGCCAGACAGGAAGAGATTGGAGAACGACCATCCCATCGAGCGGCTTCGTATCAAGGAATTGGCATTAGATGATAGGCCAAGGGAAAAAGCGCTTCAGAAAGGTGTCGCTTCGTTGAGCGATGCCGAGCTGCTTGCTATACTCATCCATTCGGGCAATACGGAAGAAACGGCTATTGAATTAGCTCAAAAAATTTTGAAACGGGCATTAAACAACCTCAATACTTTAGGGAAGCTAACTATCAAAGAGTTAATGGATTATAAGGGTATCGGCGAAGCCAAAGCCGTTACGATAGCAGCGGCTTTAGAGTTAGGACGTCGCCGAAGAGATACCGATCCGGTCAAACGGGATGTCATACGAAGTAGCAAGGATGCTTTTCTTCTTTTTTACCCTAACCTGTGCGACTTGCCCAATGAAGAGCTATGGTTTGCATTAACGAACAATGCCGGAAAAGTGATAGAAAAAAGACAAGTCGGGAAAGGAGGCCTCGGCGAAACAACAGCCGACCTGCGGTTTATAATGAAAGAGGCCATCATAGCCACTTGCTATGGTATCATCTTGTGCCACAACCATCCTTCCGGAAATCTTCAACCCAGCCCGCAGGACGATTTGCTGACATCACGGTTAGGAAGTATAGCGAATTTAATGAACATCAAGTTGTTAGACCATATCATCATCAGCGATAAAAACTACTACAGCTATGCTGATGAAGGGAAACTCTAATTAATCAAGAATTAAGAATTAAGAAACGAAGTTCGCTTTCACGAAGTGGAAGCAATTAAGAATTAAGAATTTAGAGAATGATGAAAATAAAGGGAGATATTATAAAAGCGCTTAAAACTGTCTATGATCCGGAAATTCCGGTCAATATCTATGACCTCGGACTGATTTATAACATAGATATTGACGAACAGAAAAATGTCTGCATCGACATGACCTTCACAGCTCCAACTTGCCCCCTTGCCGACTTTATCGTGGAAGATGTACGCCAGAAGGTCGAAATGATAGAAGACATCAGAAGCGCGCAGATAAACCTTGTCTTCGAGCCGGAATGGAATCAGGATAGGATGAGTGAAGAAGCCAAACTTGAATTAGGGTTACTTTAGAGTATAGAGTTTAGAGAATGGGGGATTGATTGGCTAACCGCATACCTCTTTTTCGTAATTGATTAAATTATGCTTTCAAAAAAAATATATTTCGTTGCTGACAGCCATCTTGGGAACCGTTTCTTAGAGAATCCATTAGAGGCAGAGAAAAAATTGGTACAATGGCTCGACGACATCAAAAAAGATGCAGCAGCGATATATTTCTTAGGGGATATTTTTGACTACTGGTATGAGTATAAGTACGTTGTGCCACGCGGACATGTTCGTTTTCTTGGAAAATTGGCAGAGTTGTCGGATAATGGGATAGAAATACATTTTTTGATTGGCAACCATGATATTTGGATGTTCGACTATCTTCAGGAAGAAGTAGGCGCTATCATCCACCATGAGCCGTTTAAAGTCGAACTGTTAGGGAAAAATTTCTTTTTAGGACATGGCGACGAGGTAGGTCATCGCCCTTTCACATACCGTTTCATACAAAGTTTTTTCCGTAACCGTTTTTGTCAGTTGTTATATTCGACGATTCATCCCTGGTGGTCGTTTCGCTTTGCCCGTTGGTGGTCGCTTAACAACCGGAAAAAAGGTCTTGCTGTCGAAAGATTTCAGTTAGCGCAAGCCCGTAATGCCCAATCGCTTGAAGCATTTGCGAAAATATATCTTCAGACGCATCCCGACATCCATTTTTTTATCTTTGGGCACCTCCATATCCTGTTAGACAGAGAGATAACGCCGACCACCCGCCTGATTATTATTGGCGATTGGATGCACCTTTTCTCATACTCCGTTTGGGATGGCCAACAGTTAGTGACCATTCAAACGTAAAGAGTTTATCCCGTCAGGGTTTTTAATAGGCATGTTCGTCGGTTTCTATTTCCTTTTTAGTTATTCGGTGAAAGTCGATGGCTCTCCAGGCGAAGAAGATATAGGCCAGTACAAAAGGAATAAAAAAGGAAACGTAAGTCATCACTTTGAGCGTAAAAGGACTGGAACAACTGTTGGCTAGTGTAAGCGAGCTGTTGATATCGACCAATGAGGGATAATAAGCGGTATTGTTCCATCCGGCGCACAGCAACAACGCCAAAACTGTAAGCACCGTACCGGCGCCAGCATACCATATCCCTTGCGTACTTTTGGAAAACAACGGCTTAGCTATTCCAAACAATACAAGTATGACCCCTGTAAGCATAATAATCAGAATAGCCGGTACTTCAATTAAGTTAAAGAAATATTTAAATTTTTCCAAAAACACAGTACCTCTAAATGGGTCAACGGCATATCCTTCAGAAAACATCAACTTGATTAAAAAAGCAAGGAAGAGAACTAAGAAGATAAAAGATTCAATCGGAAGGCGTTTACGGCACCGTTCAACGATGGTTTTGTCTTTGATATTGTTTATGAAATATAATAGCGCTAGTACGCGTGAAAGGAACAGGACAGCCAGGCCCAAGCACACATTCCAAAGCACAAAAGCCGCTTCCAATCCGTGCAACGGGTTCGTCCAGGTAGAGATAACAGGCATTCCGATATTTGTCAACTGCGCTTTATTGACAGTAAACTCGGCTCCGTTAAAAAAGGTGCCAACGGCAGTCCCCAATAACAAAGGCCCTAATATGCCATTGAGAATTAGAAAGATACGATATGTCTTTTTGCCGAGCAGGTTTCCTTTTTTCGACTGGAACTCGTAGGATACGGCTTGAAGCACAAAACACAACAGTATCAGCAGCCATACCCAATAGGCGCCTCCGAAACTAGTAGAATAGAACAGCGGGAAAGAGGCAAAGAATGCGCCGCCGAAAGTGACGAGCGTCGTAAAGGTAAACTCCCATTTACGTCCCGTAGAGTTGATTAACATACGTTGCTCGATTTCTGACTTTCCGAGCGAGAATAGCAATGACTGTCCGCCCTGTACAAAGAGCAAAAAAACCAACAGTCCGCCTAACAGTGATATCAAAAACCACCAGTAATTCTGTAAAAATATATAATTGTCCATCTTTTTTTATTAAGAATTAGGAATTAAGAATCCCCCTTTGAAGGGGGCAGGGGGATGTATAGAAAGTATTAATCATTAATCATTTCCGCCGGTCCTTTTTGGATTGTTTTAACCATAATCCTGATTTCTGCGACAAGCAGGATAGCAAACAAAAACAGGAAAAGGAAGAATGTCGTTTGTACCGATGCCGTCGGCAGTTTAGAGATAGCGGCAGTGACCGGTAATATATCCTGGATAGCCCAGGGCTGTCGTCCCACTTCGGCGACTATCCATCCGGCCTGCCCGGCTATATAGGCAAGCGGTATAGACAATAAGGAAATCCAGAGAAGCCAGCGGTGTTTGGTCAGTTTATTTTTCCATCCTAACCAGCTCACTATTAAGAAAAGCAAGATAAAATATCCTCCTAACAGTACCATCAGGTGGAAAGAGTAGAAAGTTAATCCTATCGGCGGAACAACCTCCTTTACGCTTTTTATATAACCGTAGCCGAAATATTCAAAATCTTTCTCCATGGCAGCTTTAGCTATTGCCGCACCCGCTTCATTGCTTTCCTTTTTTGCAGCACGATAATCGGATAGCGCGCTAATAGAAGCCTTGCCCCGACGGATTTTTTCATCAACCGACAATGCAGCGCCTTTGCCGGTTGGATAACCCCCTTTGATGATGTCGTTAATGCCTGGAATATAGGCATTTGTATTTCCTGTGGCAAGCCACGACAGCATTTTGGGGAAGGCTATTTTCCAATAAAAAGCATCCTCGTTGTTAGTTGCATTGGGTTTTAAGATACCAAATCCAACTAATTCAACTCCGTTAGAACCATTATAAAGGCCTTCCATTGCGGCTAATTTCATCGGCTGATATTTGGCTACGTTCTTTGATGAGCCATCGCCGGTAATAAAAAGCAACAGGGCCGCAACAAGTCCTGTGATAGCGCCGATTTTAATACTTGCCATTGCGAATTTCAGATTTCTGCCTTTCAATAGATACCATCCGCTAACGCCGATAACAAACGCGCCGCCAAGCATCAACCCCGACAGCATCGTATGAAAAAACTTGTTGATTGCAAAAGGCGATAGCGCAACGGCAGCAAAATCGACCATCTCGTTGCGTACCGTATCCGGATTGAATTTCATTCCTGCCGGATACTGCATCCATGCGTTGGCTACTAATATCCATATCGCCGAAATAGCAGCGCCTAAAAAAACTAACCAGGTCGCTGTCAAATGAGCGCCACGACTAACCTTGTTCCACCCAAAAAACATAACAGCAATAAACGTTGCTTCCATGAAAAAGGCGATGATTCCTTCGATGGCAAGCGGCGCTCCGAAGATGTCACCAACAAACCAACTGTAGTTCGACCAGTTCGTTCCGAACTCAAATTCCAAAATCAACCCTGTTGCTACGCCAATTGCGAAATTTATTCCAAACAGTTTCATCCAGAACTTAGCGGTCTCTTTCCAAAACACTTGACCTGTCTTGTAATAGATAGTCTCCATTATAGACATAATCAGCCCCAATCCCAATGTGAGCGGGACAAATAACCAGTGATAAATGGCCGTCATGGCAAACTGCGCACGCGACCAATCCACTAATGATGAATCCAAATTTTCAACCATAATTTATCATTTTTAAGGATTTAATGCTCTTTCTATCAGCTCTTTGGAAACAAGATCCTCTTTTTCAGTCTGTGTATCAAACTGATTCAGATAACGCGGGAAAAAGAAAATTTTTATAACAACGAAAAGGACAAAAAGTTTGATAAGGATAATCATCCAGAGCGTCTTGCCCAAATCCATCGATTTGAACCCCTCTAAATAGAAAAGTCCTATCCGTTTTATTAGCGGTTTTTTCTTCATAATTCTCACCATAAATTTTTTTATTATACTGATTTCAAAGATGTTACAGTACGGAATTATAATTTGTACAACAATAAAAACATTCCAAATAAATGCAAAGATAAGAAAAATTCTTTTTGACAATTTTTTTTTTAGTTTTTTTTCTTTTTTACAGGTCGAATCTGCGTCTACATAAAATGTTTTTTTACTGCAAAGTAGCAGGGTCAACGCATTTTAAATTTCAGAACTCCTGATCCTGCCATTGATTATCAATTAGTTGGAGAATGATTAGGCAAAACCGAAAAGTCGCACCTGTTTATATTTTTTATGTGGCAATGCGAAAGATGATTTCTCATGAACAGGCAAACTTCCCTTTTTCCCTCAAAACACGAAGATGATACCTTCTTGGGTTGGATTTTGCGAGCGCGACGGGACGGTTCATTATCTTCATGGCGGCAATTCGATATATTGTCATTGCGTTCAAAAAAATATCATACCCCATCTGCTTAGGGCTGATTGAGACGGATAATTAATGTATCAACGGCATCCCTGCCGTGGTAAAAAAATACTTTCTCATGTTTTTGACAAAAAAACTCAAACACTTTGCGGGTCACGTAGTTATCGCCTAAGCTGTGTCCGTAGCCGGGCAGGTAGAACTGCTCGAAATCCTTGTCGGCTTTGACGAGGGCGTTGACTACCTGAAGCGTTGAGGCGGGGTCGACATTGTCGTCCAATTCACCGTTTTTTAGCAGCAACTTCCCTTCGAGGCGGTGGGCGTTGTCCACATTGGAGTTTTCAGCATACCAGGGGCCGACGGGATAGCCCATCCATTGCTCGTTCCACCAAATCTTATCCATCCGGTTGTCGTGGCATCCGCAGAGCGCTACCGCTACTTTGTAAAAAAACGTTATGGAACAATAATGCGCCGAGCGCGCTTTGTCCGCCATCAACCTTGAAATGTCGGCTTTTTGCAGTTCCATTACCATTTTCCCGTCTATTACCGAGCGCACAACGGATACAGGCGGTAAATCCGGTCTGGAATATACATCCACTAAATAGCGATAGTCCGAGCTGAAAAATCCGCTATGGTTGGCCTGTTCGGGAGTCAGGCCGATGAGTTCGCCGCTTTTCAGGTTCAGCCGGTAGTAATGGATATGGTAGGGGACTTCTCCTTTATACTGGTTCATTCCGTTGCCGGTAATAAGCATATAGCCTTCTTTTTCGTTGATATGGAGAACGTCGCGCACCACCCAGTCGCCTTTGGTTAGTTGTCTTTTTTATTTTACCCATTTGGAGTTCTATCTGGTAAAGATGCCGCTAATTGTCGCGCTCCGACATCCAGAGGATAAACTGTTCGTCTTCCAAATAATACACATAGATGCGGTTGTAATAGATAAACGTCGGACTTTGTTCGTTGACGACGATAAACGTCTTACCTGTCTCGGCGTTCACGCTCACTAACTGATAGACCTGATGTCCGCGTTGGTTAACTCAAACGTAAAACTTTTAGAATCGTTCAGCCACCTGCCGAACCGCAGCGCATACTGATGTTCAAAAGGTTGCGTGTCGATGGCTATTAGCATCATGGACATTTCATAGCTTTATTTTTTCATTATTAATGCAAAAAACGGCATAGAGAGGTAC
>CAYUAK010000108.1:0-1960 GCA_964442765.1 uncultured Tannerella sp.
ATACGGATGAGCCGCTCTTTTCTTGTTGTCATCAGCTTGATCACAGGGGGCTGGATGATGGGCACCAGGGCCATGTAGCTGTAGGCCGCCACCAAAATCGGCCCCATGTACTGGGTGTTGTAGTAGTTCGCCGCGAATATCGCGGTGGGCCCGTCCGCCGCGCCGATAAGGCCGACTGCCGCGGCGTCCTGCATGGTAAAAGTACCGGGGAGGTAGTGGCCGATGATGGCGGCCACCAGTATCGTCAGGAAGACGCCCAGATGCGCCGGGGCGCTGAAGATAAGTAATTTTGGATTGCTGAGCATGGGCCCGAAATCGCACATGGCCCCGATGCCGATGAACAGGAGGAGGGGGAAGAGCTCGTTGGCAATACCGGCCTCAAAGAGCACGCTCAATGGGCCCTCTTCGACAATTCCCTCAACGACTTGGGTGATGGCGCCCGTGAAGGGCAGGTTTACCAAAATCGCGCCGAATCCCATGGGCAAGAGGAGCGCGGGTTCCATGTCCTTGGCAATGGCAAGCCAGATGAGGACAGCTCCGAGCACATACATGACGATCTGCTGCCATGTGATGGCCAGCAGGCTGGAGTACAGAAATTCCATAATCTATCATATCCCTCCAAAAAAAATTTCAAGTCCGATTATAACATGTCGAAAAAGGAAAAGCAATAGGCTGCCAAATATATGAAGCACAAAAAGTTGACGGTGAATGGATGAATGCACAAAGAGTTGAAATACTCGGAGATTCGCTATCTCTGGGACATCCAACATTGTCGAGCGACGGCAACACTATATACTTTTCGGCACGTTTAGATGGCGGTTACGGTGGTGCCGACATTTGGTATTCCGAAAAAGGAAGCGAAGGATGGTCGAAACCTAAAAACATGGGACCAGAAATAAACTCAAAAGGAGACGAGCTTTTCCCCTTCATGCGCGAAGACGGAACCCTTTATTATTCGAGCACAAAACCACCAACAATGGGAGGATTAGACATCTTTAAAGCTACGAAAGACGAAAAAGGAAAATGGAAATCAGAAAACATGAAACCTCCTTTCAATAGTAACGGAAACGATTACGGAATATACTTTTATGCCAAAGAAGAAAAAGGATACTTTTCTTCCGACCGAAAAGGAACAAAAGGAGAAGACATCTTCTATTTTGAACTTATTCCAGTAGTATTTAACCTCGTTGGAACTGTAAAAGATAAAGATAACTCTCGCATTATTATAGACTCAGCCTTAGTTACACTCTACGGAAGCGACGGTTCTTCTTTTAGAGACACAATAATCTTGAAAAATAAAAAAGATAAATTCTCATTCAAATTAAAACATAATACCGACTACGTTTTTGTTGTTACAAAAAATGGATATTTTAACGGGAAATCGCGTTTCTCTACAGCCAACCGAGAATATAGCGAAATCTTTGAATATGATATAGAACTCGAATCGTACAATAAAACTTTTGAAATACCAAATATAGAATTTGAGTTTGGGCGGTGGGCGTTAACCGAAAACTCAAAACAAACACTCGATAGCATAGTGCGAGTTATGAACGATAACCCCTATATAATTATAGAACTATCCGCACATACAGACATGGTTGGAAGCCACGAAGCTAACATGGAATTAAGTCAAAAAAGAGCTAATTCGGTTGTAGAATATATGAAATCAAAAGGAATACAATCAGGACGTTTTGAGGCAGTAGGATATGGAAAAACAAAACCAAAAGTTATAAATAACCTAAATCCAAAATACCCCTTCCTCAAAAAAGGAGATATACTTACCGAAGAATTTATCAAGAGCCTCGAATTAGAACAACAAATAGTTGCAAATCAACAAAACAGACGCATAGAAATGAGAGTCATCGGAAACGACTATATGCCAGATTTAGATTGGTAAGACATACAAAATTAATAACATATAAAAGTAGAGCGTGCCACCGTAAAGAAGTGAATTTTTGAG
>CAYUAK010000109.1:0-9890 GCA_964442765.1 uncultured Tannerella sp.
CCTTCCTGCGATGACCTGCAGGTGTTGAACCCCATGTTATTGCTAAAGGATTACAAAAAAGACTTCAAAGCGACTATGACCGGCGAAAGCGTCACAGCCAATGCTAAAGCAGCTTATCAAGTGGAGCTAACACCCAAAAAGAAAGATGTTTTTGAAAAAATAGAGATGTCTATAGAAAAAAACAGTTTTTTACCTGTTAAAATTGATTTAACCCTGCGTAACCGCTTACGTAACACGATAATGATACAAGAGTTGAAACCCAGCGTACCCAGCGATGCGATGTTCTCTTTCCCGAAAGCATCCTTCCCCAACGCCGAAATAATTGATTTAAGGTGATGATTGTCAAGAATTGGTATGTATTGTATACTTGTCCACGTTTTGAGAAACGTGTAAAAGAAAGGCTCGAAAAGAGTGGAACAGAATGTTACCTTCCACTGCACCGCTGTCCGAGGGTATGGTCGGATCGTGTCAAGTTAGTAGACATCCCTTTGTTTACTTCCTACATTTTTGTCAGATGCAAAGTGCACGAACTCTTCCCGCTGTTACATTTCAACGGAGTGGTACGGGTCGTTTTTTATAACAACAAACCGGCTGTCATCCGACAGTCTGAAATCGATGCTATTCAGCAATTTCTTGAAATAGCCAAAGAAAAGATATTATGTACAGGCGATGAGGTCGAGATTCTCACAGGCTCGCTGAAGAGAAGGCGTGGCAAGATAGTCAAGATTAAAAAGAAATATCTCCTGTTACGCATCGATCAGTTAGCGGCCACCGTTTGCGTCAATATCGACAGTGTAGTGTTCGCGCAAAGGTGATAAACCTCCCCCTTCAAAGGGGGAAAGAGGGGAAGCCGTGCGTCCTCCAAAAACATATTTTTTTCTGTTTCTAAAAAAAGCATTATCTTTGCGCGCCGTTATCGTGAAGATTTATAAACAAAATGAAAAAAATTGAATTGTATTTAGTAACTGTGATAACTGTCGTGCTATCTTCATGCGTCACACCGAGGGACATTGTCTATTTTCAGGATGCGGGCGATTACACGCAATATCGGGATGTTACGCCTTACGAAGTGTACATACACCAGGACGATCTGCTTGCTATCATGGTCAATAGCCAGGCGACCGAAGCCGCTTTGCCGTTCAACTTGCCCATTGCCAGCTACTATGTCGGTGGCGATTCTTACGGACAACAGCGCGTATTAGGGTATCTTGTCGATAAGGAAGGAAACATTGACTTCCCCGTTCTCGGTAAAATACACGTAGAGGGTCTTTCCAGAAACGCTTTACGCGAGCTGTTAAAAAAGAAATTGATAGAGGAAGGTCAGTTGTCCGACCCGATTATCACCGTCAATTTCCTCAATTTCAGAGTGTCGGTACAGGGCGAAGTCAATCGTCCGGGTACATTCCTAATCTCCGGAGAGCGGATAACGCTACTCGAAGCATTAAGCATGGCCGGCGATTTAACAATCTACGGGCGGCGTGACCGTGTGGCTGTCATACGCGAATCCAACGGTAAACGCTCTATCCTGTATCACAACCTGAGTAGTACCGAAGTATTTGCTTCGACCTGCTATTACTTGCAGCAAAATGATATTGTCTATGTAGAACCGAATAATCGAAGAATTCAACAAAGCAATATCAACCAAAACAACAGCGCTTCCGTATGGCTGTCAATCGCCTCTATTGTCCTGACAACCGTAAGCATTATTTTAAGCGCATCAAGAAGATAATTCAATATGAGTGAACAAGATTTTTCAAAAAGCGGAATGACACAGGACGACTTCTCGTCCATAACATTATATGATATAGTTAATATTTTTCTTCACAAATGGTATTGGTTTGTGCTATCGGTAGTGGTATGTACAACTGTGGCCTTACTTTATGTGATGAGTACCCCCAAACTGTATGTCAGGACAGCGACCGTCCTTATCAAGGACGATAAGACCAACTCCGGAGAGACCGCCTTGTTTCAAGACCTGACTATCTTCGAAGGGAAAACGAATGTGAACAATGAGATGATCGTCTTTCGAAGCGAAAGCCTGATGGCCGAAGCGGTACATCGTCTTAAGCTCGACATCAGCTATGCCAAGCAGGATAAACTAAGGATGCTGGAACTCTACACATATGCGCCTGTGACAGTTACGTTCATGCAAATTGAAGCCAAGCAAACTGCCGCCTTCAAAGCCAAATTGCTACCTGAAAATGAGATTATGTTATGGGATTTTCAAACCCAAAATGTCAAAAGCTCGCAGCCAATCATTGCCGGTCTCAACGATACAATCAACACACCGATAGGTCAACTGCTTATCGTCCCTACCTTATGGTATAATGAGACCTGGTTTAATGTGCCCATAACCATATCAAAAAACAATATTTCAAGCATTATTAATCATTACCGAAACGGCATGACGGTGAGTTTAGCCGATAAACAGACTTCGGTTGTCAACCTGTCTATCAAGGATGTCTCTATCCAGCGTGCTGAGGATGTGTTAAACATGGTCATCGCTATCTATAATGAAGAAGCGATTAATGACAAGAACCTCATGGCTATCAGTACGGAAAACTTTATCAATGAGCGCATTATAATCATCGAAAACGAATTGGGGTTAGTCGATTCAAAGATACAGTCGTATAAGACATCCCAAAACCTGACAGACCTTAAGAGCGATGCTCAGATGGCATTGCAGGAGAGTAGCGAAGGCGACAGATCACTTTCTTCGCTTCAGACACAGCGCACTATGGCTTCTTTTATTCATGATTATTTAGCCGACCCTGTCAATAATACGGAGATGATACCGGCCAATACCGGCCTCAATGATTTAAGATTAGAATCGCAGATATTAAGTTATAACCAGACACTTATCCGACGCAACAAGCTGATAGAAAACAGTAGCGAACGAAACCCCGTCGTTAGGGAGCTTAACAACAGCCTCAACTCTATGCGACAGAGCATCAAACTCGCGGTCAATAACCTGCTTGTCAACTTGGATGTACAGATACGAACCGTTCAGGCGCGTAACGACCGCCTTAGGGCGCGTATTTCAGCCGTTCCGCAGCAACAAACAGAGGTGACAAGTTTTGTACGCCAACAGCAGATAAAAGAAAATGTCTTTGTCTATCTGCTCAATAAGCGTGAAGAAAATGCGCTTAACAAAGCGATAACCGAAAGCACAGCGCGTGTTATTGACCCTGCTACCGGCTCCGACAGTCCCGTTGCGCCGCGAAGCATGATCATATTAGCGGCTGCCTTTCTGCTGGGCTTAGTCATCCCTTCGGTTGTTATGTACCTGATGATGATGTCCGATATAACCGTTCGCGGTCGTAAAGACCTGACCAATGTCCTCACTATACCATTTTTAGGCGAAGTGCCGTTCAAAAAAATCAGAACCAAAAGCAAAACCAGCCAGGTAGTAGTCAGAGATGGTGGTCGCGACCCTGTCTCCGAAGCCTTTCGTATCATCCGTACCAACATGGACTTCATGCGCGTAAAACAGCCGCTGATGCAGGTGATAATGACCACATCGACACACATCGCTTCAGGCAAAACTTTCATCGCATCCAACCTTGCTGTCAGCCTCGCTATGACAGGCAAAAAAGTACTGCTTATCGATATGGACATCCGGAAAGGCTCCCTTACTATCAGGCAGGATTTCAGTAAGATACTAAATGAACATGAGATAGGACTAACCAGTTTCCTGTCGAACATAGTCGATAGCATCGAATCGGTGATAATCAAGGATAATGATTATGAGAATATCGACATCATCAGCGCCGGCCCTGAACCGCCCAACCCCGCCGAACTGTTGTTAAGTCCGCGTTTGGACGAACTGATAAGCCGGTTAAGAGAAATATACGACTACATTGTAATTGATTGTGTACCTTTCGGTATCGTCGCCGACACATTAATAGCCAACCGTGTGGCCGACCTTACCTTATTTATTGTCCGAACAGGGAAATTAGACCGTCGTTTATTGCCTGACATTGAGCAGCTCTACCATGAAGAAAAACTTAAAAACATGGCGCTAATCCTCAATGGGGTAGGCACAGGTGTAAACGCTTACGGATACATGTACGGATATGGATATGGTTATGGTAACTACGAAAAATGAGTTTCATCCAATCAAAAAAATCCTTTTTATCTTCGGGGCTGTTAGTTGGCATGACAGATATCCACTGTCATCTGCTTCCCGGCGTCGATGATGGCGTCCGCAGTTATCAGGAAGCGGTCGCCGTATTACGGTGGATGCGAAGTATAGGCATAAAGAACCTCTACCTGACACCCCACGTGATGTCAGATTTCCCAAAGAACACTTCCGCCTTTCTGGCTGAACAGTTCGACAGGTTAGTACAACAATTGGAAAAAGAGGAGGTAAAAGATTTACCCGCGCTCCGGCTTGGGGCCGAGTATATGTTGGAAGGCGATTGTATCTTACGAAAAGCCGAAGGTCACCTGACGTTTGCCGGCAATCATCTATTAATCGAGACCTCCTATCTGACGCCTCCCATGGGTTTTTTCAGGTTACTTGCCGACTTGATAGAAAGAGGTTTTTCATTAGTATTAGCGCATCCCGAGCGCTACGCCTATATGGAAACAGGTGATTATGAGGTGTTGAAAAAAATCAACATCAAATTTCAGCTCAACTACTTAGCCATGGCAGGCATTTATGGCTCTACCGTTAAAGAAAAGGCTTTGTTTTTACTCAAGGAGGGGTTCTATGATTTTGTCGGTTCCGACCTTCATCACTTAGCCTTTCATCAGACCTCTATAGCCATAGAAAAGTTCACCCCCAAGCAGACAGCCCTCTTGCGCCCCCTTTTCCATAACAACCACCATCTATGGTAACCTGCCTCCTCCCCCTTTAGTTCCTCCAGCATTAGCGTTAGTTTGTAACTTCCACCTATTGATTTGGTAGTTTAGTTAAAATTATAAATAACCCCAATCGCCCCAGCAGCTATCCCATTGAATTTCTTCTTATCTTTATACCCATCGAAGTCAGCCCTCACCACATCCAATCCGAGGCTTGCTAAGACTGACCATTTGTCCGAAACTCTGAACATGTTCAACAGCCCACCGCTCATCACGAAAGAAGAAGAACCTCTGGCTTTATCCGGTCTGTGATGCGCGTTAAAAGCCTTTGCACCACCAATCCCAACGTATGGAATGAGGTTATAAGTGTGGTCAGGCGAATAGGAACGAAAACAGTTCGTCAAGTCAAACAAAAGGTCAACTCTCCCTAAAAAGTAATTCTCATCCTCTATCCAGGTTCTTTTTTGAAAATTGGGTTTTAATACCCCAAGTTCTAACACGACACGGCTACCTATGTATTGGTTAAACCATTTACCAACAAACACTTTACCTGCAAGGGTAGGGTGTTTCCAGACATTGATGTCTGAGCCACCATTGTCGTTAACATAAATATCCGCTTTAGCGGCAGCTCCGATAAAGAAATTCTTTCTTTTTTCGTTATCATCCGAAGCGGATTTTTGTTCTTTTTTAGCAGATTTTTTATCCGCATCTTTCTCTGTAGTTTCTTTATTTTGCTGCGCTGCGGCAGTAAAAATAAAAAAACTTAAAAACAAAAACAAAACACATCTTTTCATAGTTACTTTAATTTTAATGAATTATACAATTTTTTCTAGCTATTTTTTTAATAGAGACAAAGAGCAAATATACAACTTTTTATTTATAAATTAAAAACCACCCCCACTCCCGTCGAAGCTATCCCATTAATCTTCCGAACACTTTTCGAGCCATCCAAATCAGCCTCCACTATATCCATGCCAATGTTCAGAAACAGAGAGGCGCTATTCGACAGCCGAAACGTATTATACAACCCGCCCCCATACAGAAAAGAGGAAGAACGGGTCACCTGATCGGGACGGTTTTTCACGTTAAATACTTGAATACCGCTAACGCCGATGTATGGAATAAGGTTATAACCAGGTTTGGAACGCCACCATTCCTCACGGAAGCAATTCGACAGGTTAAACAACAAATCCAACTTAGCCATCACATAATTTTCATCGACCATGATAGTTCGATGTTGAAAAAACGGATGCAACTTACCCATCTCAAAGGTCAAACGACTGCCGAAGTAGTAACTGAACCATTTACCCACAAACACATCAGCGCCAAAAGAGGGTTTACTCCATACGGCTGCCTCATGCGCCGCATTATCATTGACAAAAACATTGCCTTTTATCCCAAAGCCAATAAAAAAGTTATCTCTCTCAACAACTTCATCCTCATCATCTACGTAGGGTATCTTATAATGATAAGCTTGCGCCGAAGCGGAAATATAAAGTAGTAATGACCCTAAAAAAGCTAAACCAATTCTTTTACATAATAACATAATTATCAGAATTTACATATTTCTTGAAAACATCCACCTGCCCCCTGCCTGTACTGCCTGTTGGCAGACAGAGATTACAAGGGGGAGTTATCCAGTTCTTCAAACCGTGAGTTGTGGCTTTTAAATTCGGGGACAATCTCTTTCATGATACGCACGACCTCCTTTACGTCGTAGGATTTTGTTGCTTGAAGCAGTAGCTCTATCCACGACGACACGATTTTATATTCATATTCGCGTACATTGCCTATCATGATTTTTTCATTAGGTAACGTCTCTATTTGTTCTTTTTCATACAGCAGTTCTTCATGCAGTTTTTCTCCGGGGCGTAAGCCGGTGAAGACGATGTTGATGTCTTTATACGGTTCAAATCCCGACAGCCGTATCATCTCCTCAGCCAGGTCGATGATTTTTATCGACTTGCCCATATCAAATACAAACACCTCACCGCCATTCCCTAAGTTACTCGCTTCCAATACTAAGCTACAGGCTTCGGGTATCGTCATAAAATAGCGTACAATATCCGGATGGGTGACCGTTACCGGACCGCCTTCCATGATTTGTTTGGCAAAACGCGGTATAACAGAGCCGTTAGAGCCTAACACATTACCAAAACGGGTAGTAATAAAACGCTGTTGGATAGCCGATGTAGGATTATTCTTCTTCAATGCTGTCGACAGGCTTTGGATATAAATCTCGGCTATCCGTTTGGAGGCGCCCATCACATTACTCGGTTTGACAGCCTTATCGGTTGAAATCATCACAAAACGTTCCACGCCGTAAACGACCGACAGGTCGGCGACAGTCTTTGTCCCCAGCACATTGGTAAAGATAGCTTCTCTCGGAAACTGTTCCATCAGCGGCACATGTTTATATGCAGCGGCATGATACACATAATGGGGTTTATACTTTGCAAAGATACGAACCATCGAATCTTTGTGCCGGACGTCAGCTACAAAAGGGATATAAGGGACGCTCGTATGATCAGCCAGCTCTAAAGAGAGCTGATACAAAGGTGATTCAGCGCTATCAACCAACAACAGTTGACCCAAATCAAACCGGCTCAACTGACGCACTATCTCACTGCCGATAGAGCCGGCCGCACCTGTTACCAAAACCGTTTTGCCCTTCAAATTAAGGCCTATCGAATATACATCGGTTTGGATAGGGACACGTCCGAGCAAGTCTTCGATATTGATTTTGCGTATCTCTCTGATATCCTTCAGGTTCGCAATAGAAGGCATCGATAACAGGTCGATTTTTTTCTCCGTAAAACGCCGAAACAGCGCTTTGTTATTATCCGACTGCAGGTCGTCCTTGTATACTAAGATAGCTTTGATTTTCTTTGTAACGATGATCGTATTGAAAACATCCTCAATAGAATACACTCTGCTGCCTAATATACGAAAACGGTACGACAGCGGATTGGGAGCAATAAAACCGGCTATCGAATAAGGGAACTTCTCATCGATACGTATCATCTTAGCTATCTCGATATGGACAGCTTCTATCCCATAGATCAACAAAGGCAATTGTTTCTCCTTTGTGCCGTTTCGTATCAGGTAGTCGTAAAAGACGCGGACCATGATTCTAAAAAACAGAATGATACATACCGACAGCAAGAATCCGATAATCAACCCCACTACTGTCAAGCGCGAATAGACCGAAATAATAGGTACATACCTGAATACCAACAGCAAAAACAAAAACGTACAAAACAGCGACAGGAAAATACGCATGATATTCCTGAACGACGAAAAACGAACAAACTCGGCGTAGGTATTAAAGAGAAGGAAGAAAACGCCCGACGAGATGATGCTCATCAGGATTATTACTTCGATACTCTCGAAAGCTGTCGCATCGTTCAACAGGGCAAAGCAGATAAAAAAAGCGACGAAGACCGAAAATACCACAAACAGGATGTCGATGGTAAGTATCAGTTTATCAGGCAAAAATGGGAATTTATGCAGTCTATTAAGAAATCGTGGGAAGTACTTATCGATTTCACGTTTCATCCAATTTTTAAACTTAGAATAAAAGTCCATAAAACAAATTGTTTATTTTATATAATTTTTTCAAAAATTAAGCCGCAAAGGTAAAAAGAATTTCTGAAAACACAAAAAATTGTTGCAAATAACCATCAGTTTTTGCTTATTCTTATTTTCCTGTGCACCCAGTGGAATGCCGTTGGCCGAACTGTGAGTGACAGCTGATGTTGATGTGACCATTTACTTTCTGGAGAGTAGGAGTAGCACATATCATAAGCAGGGGCAAGTGACCATTGGCCGTTTTTTTTCATAATAAATGAATGATTTTTTGTATGCTCATCGTGATTTCGTGCTATCACATTAAAAAAACCATTCGTCGATACATTTGCTCCATGTCCGAATAAGGAAGAAACAACTTTCGCATGATTTGAAATACTTGTTCGTAAGAATACCTTTCATCTCTGTCAAAATGTGCGATAGCGCACAATGTTTGCGTGTGAAGTTTTTCGCCCGTTTCTGTCCTGTCAAACCGTTTAGTCATAAAATGAGCCAATTCGTCCTCACAAAGTAATTTACATTCAGTCATTTCTATTTCACAGTCTACTGCCATTTGGTAGTATGCGAATTCTATCCGACCCAAACCTTGTGGATTATCTTTTTGTTTCAAGTCTTCTACCCCGTCAAACTTCAAAATCCAATAAGTAAAACCAAACGGCGCGTTCACTTGTCCGGAGCGGACCTCCCCTGTGTTCTCATTATAAGCAATGATAGCTTTTGGTTTAGCGCCTCCGGCCGAAGTCCCAACCCGTAAAATATCAGATATTCTTGTCTTTTCTTCGTAAATTAGATTAAGCAACATCTAAACCTTGTAAGGTAACAATTATTACTTTAACCATCTCTTTGTTTTTTATAGCGAATCCTTTGTGGTTGTTTACCTTTGAGTTTCAGGAGTTCAACCGGACTTATTCCTATTTCAGGCAAAAGCAATTCCAGATTATCCAATAATCTCAAAACCCGCAAGACAGGAAGTAACATAGTGATTGATACCGGTTTACCGTGTTCTATCTGTGTTACGGTAAAAATGCTGATACCAGCTCTATCTGCCAATTCTTTTTGAGAGAACCTCTTTTTCAACCGGTATTCTTTGAGACGTTTACCAATCTCAAGTAAAATACCGGCATTACTTAATTCGTTCCAATCCATTTTGTTTAAAAATATTCGGCAAAGGTATTCATTTTTTTTTAAATAACAATAGCATTCACATCATTTATTATAAAAAAAGCCACATAAATATAGTAAATACTATTATAATTCATTTCATCTATTATTTACCAAAAATAAACCGCCCAAGCGCATACAACGGAATAACGCTTATCCTGTTGCTGAACGTAAAATTTTCCAGCGAAGACCGGATGCCTAATGGCGAGTTCTTTTATTTCTTCAAAGATACATCTTTTATTATCAATAATCTATAATAACACGCACGACCCGACGTATATCCTCATCTGTCAGATTAGAACCCGAAGGCAGGCACAGCCCTTGTTCAAACAAAT
>CAYUAK010000110.1:0-2250 GCA_964442765.1 uncultured Tannerella sp.
TGTTTAAACGTTGTTTCGGGCTTTAAATAAACGGAAAATGCTGATGTTACCTTTATTAGTTCTCCATACGCTGATTTATAAAATGGAGAAAAGTAAAGCGTAGATGACAATAATTCTGCGCACTGTTTATTAGTACCCGCCATATATCCGTTCATAAGATTAGTAAAAATCTTTGCGCCGGGTCCCTCTGTTCCTTCAACCACAAATGAAGCCCAGTCTCCTAAAGCATGTACTTCATAAAGTTTAATACCTTTCGTTTTACATTCTTCACTTATTTTATTCTCATCCACGTAATAAAATTCAATATAGTACTTCCCATCCATTTTTTGGAGAGGAATTTTTATGTTTTCTCCAGTCCCATCTTGATACCAATAATAGTCCGTTGCTTCAAAACTTTCTGAAGGCTCTTTTTTATTTGCACAGCCAAAAGCCGCAAAAAGCAACACACATGATACACAAATTGTTACAAATGACATAAAAACTGCATAAACAAAATACTTTTTCATGGTTAAATTATTATTTTTAAAAAACCCTGTGTCAAAACTAACTCTTGACACAGGGCAAAGTTATTCATAATTATTTTACCTCATCATTCCGAACGTGTAATTTTTATAAAGACGGCTTCGGTTTCTTTCACGTCCGCTATGGTCAATCCGGTGGCGGCTTGTCCCGCTTCCAGTTGGCTGATTTCCGAGCTTTGCAAAGCCCCGTCTCGATAAACCTCGACCTTATACTTGCCGCTTTTCGTTGCCATTAACTCAACAGTTACATTAACAGCATTGGCGTTTACATCCGGGTTCTTTGGCAAAAAAGCATTCGGAAAATAGAGGATGCCCAATGTACCGGCAGGGTCGCAGTGGAGTTGGCTGATCTTAGCGCCCGGAACCGCAGTCTCCATCGAGACATCGCCGGGACCCGGTACTCCTGCATAGATCAAGTCTTCGTTGGCTTTCACCATGTCGGAGAATTTTCGGTAGCTTTGTCCGAAAGCATTGGGCTTACCGATAGAATCTATCAGTTCGCCATAGCAATAGGCGGAATAGCCCTGCGCTCCGCGTTCGATAGCATTGATAGCATAAGTCTGAAACTGCACTTGCGGACCCCATTTCGGTCCCAAGCCGATTTCCGACGGCACTAAAATAGGCAGGTCATAAACGTAGGTCTTGTATTGCCTGTCTAAGTTGGGCCATATTTGCGGACCATGGGCTTGGTAGAACATAGTGCCGATGACGTCGAGATTGCCGTCGCCATAGATTGAGCAATCAACGCCCATTCGACGGATAATCTTTTCATCCCCGGCTTCGGGTCCCCCTCCCAGCAGGTTGTAGGAAGTCAGCTTGTAGGGGTCAGCGCGGTGAAAAGCTGTCGTGAAGCGTTGCCACCAATATTTGTTGATTTCCTGTTTGAATTGAGTCTCATCAGTCTTTCCGGTTGTGTTTTTCCACTGCTCGAACAGAGTAATCGCAGCGGGGTTGAAGTCTCCTTCGCCCGCATCGTTAAAACCCTCCTCATTACCGATTTGAACGCCAAGCACGTCGGGCGAATTTCGATAGTGCCTGCCTAACGTGTCCAACATGCCGGTGATATGCGAAAAGACTTCGGGGTGGGCGAATTCCGGATAGATTCTCGTCCTGGCTTTCAGATAAGCGTCGGCGTTATTGAGAAACTCCCCGTTTGCTTTTTTAATCCATTGAATCGAGTGGTCGGCGCCGGCTTTGTTCAGGAAGCGATAAACCCAGGCGTTACTACCGGAAACGGGATCGCCTATGCTGCAACGCATAAACAGCACCCACCATATCTTGACATCGTACTTCTTTGCGGTGGCTACGATTTTGTCTATAAACGTGAAATCGTACTTCCCCGGTTCCGGTTCAATGTCTTGCCAGTGAACCATGAACATGGCGGTGTTGGCGCCCAAGCTTTGATAACCGGCAAAAACCCGGTTCCAATCTATGTCTTTTTGGTTGCGTGTGTCATAAAAACCGGTCTCGATGCCCCGCACATAGAAAGGCTGCATTCTGCCTGAACTGTTGCGAACCATCAGAGCAAGTTTTTTGTTTTCGAGGCGCGTCAGCACGGTCGGTGCGGAAGTGCTCTCGACTTGGCTGACCGGAACGATGCGGGCAGGGAGCGGTTGGAACGGCTCGTCGCTTATCTTCATGTATAATTGCTCTTTACCGTAATACCCGCTGTTATAGAACATTGCTGCCCTTCCGTCCGGCAAAATATGGATGAAGTGCCGCCATAAAT
>CAYUAK010000111.1:0-35791 GCA_964442765.1 uncultured Tannerella sp.
GGAGAATCAATGAGAAGAAAAAAATACTAACTTTGCAACTGCTTTTTTGATAAATCAAAAAAGATTGACCTACGGAAAGCCCTTCGGGAAACGAGGGGGTCAACATCACCGGACAAGGGGTCAGCATCGCCGGAATACGCACTATATACATTGTCAAATATACCCTTTTGAATCTTATACTTTTTCGTCAATTCAGATGTCAACTTATCCAAATTTCTCTGAAAACAAGCATTTTCAGGTCATTATCCGGTACATATTCATACATAGAGATAACAGCTTTTTCGTAGCGACTTGCCCACCGATTGGCTTGCGCTTCTATTTCCGTACAATAAAAGCCCTGCCCAAAGTCCTTTGAAAACTTGCTTTTTATTATCTCAGGCTTTTCAATTACCGAATAACTACCGTGATATAATTTCATAACCATTAGTTAAAATGTTTGCTTGATTTTTCCTAACGATTCTAATTCTATGTACACCGCCCTGAACTTGTCGGGCGGGATTTTCTTTTGCAGCAGTTGGTGGAAGTTTTCGTCGTGCGTCGTTAAGATGATTTGTTTGCCGGAGCAGACGACTACACTCCTCAGCAGGTCGATGGTAGACAGGATGTTGATGCTGTCTAACGATTGGATAGGGTCGTCAATAAAGATACAGTCTACCGGATTGCCGTCGTCGTCTTTTATCTTTAACGCCTTTGACAGGAAGATACAAAGACTTAGAATATTCAGTTGAGAGGCGCTAAAATACCGCGTCGGGACTAAAGGCTCGCCGTCGTTTTCGCCTGTTACAAACAAATTTAAACACGATCGGTCAGTGCAAAAGTCGCTTTTGAAATAAAACACCTTATGTTTAGGGTGCGGGATTATCTTCCGGTAAAGGGCATTGATCAGTTGGATGTCGAAAAATGCTCCTATCTGTTTTTCCAAATAATCAGCTAATGCCTGCCGTTCTTGCTCTAATAGGGGCTTTAACTGACTTTCTATTAAGTCTTTTTCCGCTATCGCTTTTTCGAATTCAAATTGTAGGCCTTTCTGCGCGTCGGGTGTCAAGCGTTGGGATATTTCTTTCAGTCGTTTGATTACTCGCTCCAATATCTCTATCTCCCGGTTGTTCCATTGGATGATTTCAACAAGCAGTTTGTAAATATTATGTAACCGTTTGTCCCCAAAAAAACGCATAAATTTATTATAGCGAAGGGTCGCGTCTTTTTCTTTTAGAAAAGCATCTATCCGCTCTTGTAACAGGAGTACTTCCTGAAAGTAATTGTTTTTTGGACGGTCGTTTTTAGCTTCGGTCTTCCCTTTGGAAAGATGGTTGCTGACAGGGGCTTGGGACGATGTGACATAGATTTTTACAAAACCGTCTTTCTTTTCCTGCAGTGCCTCCTTGTTTATCAGCGATTCGGGGCTATCATCCTTTTCGGTCTCATCGTCATGGCTTATTTGGTTCGTAAATGCCCATTCTATCGCATCAAAGAAGGAAGATTTCCCGAAGCCATTTGGCGCATAAATAGAAACGAAATCGGCTACTTCGTTCGATAGGGTCGTGAAATCAAATGTCCCGTCTTTCAGGTCATTATAGGCTTTAAATGCCTGTATTTCTATTCGTTTGAATTTCATAGTGTTTGAATAATTTGTTGATATAATTGCGCTATCTCGTCTTTATTGATAACGACATTTTTGCCGGTGACTTTCAGGCCGCTGGTATCGATGCATCGAAAGATGTTTGAAGCGCTTGAATAGGAAGCACACGGCCTCCCAAACTCCCTCTTTGAAGGGGTAGGGGATAACTCCCCCTTTGAAGGGGGCAGGGGGATGTTGGGGATATTATGGGGGCAGAGGGATGTTGAAATCCGCGCGGGCATGTCCGGTGATAAAGCGAGGTCGTTGTTGATGATGTTCTCGTCTATCAGTTGGAGTATCATCTCGTCGGAAAAAACTTCCGCAAACTCGTCTATGACAATCTTTCGGCAGGAGAACTTATCGTTTTCGATGCGGTATTTCAGTTGGGTTCGAACCGGCTCTTTGACAAGGAAGAACACGTAGATGTTCCAGCGCTCAAAAGCCTGTTCGTCAGCCTCAAACTCAGATTGATAGTAGGCTGCAATGGCATTGGTGATGTTTTCCCAATGCTCACGCAAATCTTTGCCCTGCTCGAAAAAGAAAGTAAAAACGCTGACGGTGCCGATGTACTCAATCTTGGTCAAGCGGGGATTCAACTGGGGGAATAACTCATCCAAAAAACCCAATTGTTCAGTTGTTATTAATGATGTTTTCATATTCCTTTTTTAATTTTTCAAAAAGTTCGTCTTCATTGCTGTTATCAAAATCTTTAAACTCTTCTTCTTTGGCTACGATACAGTTCTGTTGGAAGGCCGAGAGATGAATATGTTTATAGGCGTCTAAGGGACGGTAGGCTGTCCCTTCGTCAATTGTCATCTCTTTTTTAGATATCTTCCTAGCGATGTCTTGCAGTATCCCCTTTCCTATCGTCCACTTGGCTGGTTTCCTTTCGTTGCAGACAATGATACAGGCTTTTTCCTTTAAGCCTTTGTAATCCGACCGAAGAATATCCTGGATAAAAAAACTCCAATCCTGCTTCGACGACGAATAAATAATCCGGTATTGGTTAAATATCTCATCCAATTCCTGTTCCGACTTTGGTTTCAAACCAATAACCCGCAAAACGATAAGCAGTTCTAACCAGGCCGCCCACAGGCCTTTGTTGTAAAGGCTCGCTTCATTTTCTTTATGTATCAATAAGCGTTCTTTCAAGCGGTTTTTTATCACCTGGGGCGTCAGCGGATTTTGTGTTATTTCGTCCGTCAGGTCTTGCAGGCATTGCTGCGTATAATGGATGTCAAAAAAACAGCCTTCCAACTTCATTACCTGGTCTTTCAAGTATTTAAACGACTTGCAATGCATAGGCGATAAAGGTGAAAGCTCGTCCGGATGCGCCAGAATAATTTCATCGAAGCTGTCGAGTGTTGTAAATTCAATACGTCCTAACTGCTCATTTTTGGCGTCTACCATTTTGTTTTGAATACCCACAAGCATCAAATTACCGTCTTTGAGTTTGACAATAGCGCCTCCCGATTGCCCTACTACTTCCTCTAATCCCGGATTGCCGGGAATGATACCTTCCCGTAACTGGTTATTATTGGTACCGAGGATAGCAACGTCGATGTCTATCCTGTATTTGTTAGCCATCGCTCTTCTTGTGCCGGGATAACCGCACAAGGCATATCCTGTCTTATCGTTCTCGAAGTCGTCTAAGCGAAAAATCTGGTCAAACCCTTCTATTTTGGGTATTTTTATAATCGCTATATCTTTTGTTGGGTGCGGGAAATAAGCCTCCCCGTCACTGAACTGTTCAATGACGAAAGGTTGCCATGCTTTGTCTCGAAACACAAAACGGGTTAGTTCGGTAATTTGATTATTGTTATTGACAATATTATGCTTGGCTGTCAATACATACGAGTAGCTATCGTCCTCCGGTTGGAATAAGCAGCCACTCCCCTTGTTTATGATAACTATATATTCTCTGATGTCGTCTATTTTCATATAACAATGGCTTCTTTCGCGCTAAGCAAACTTACCTTTGGGAAATCTTTTAAGTCTTGCTCCGTAAAAATCTCTTCGATTAAATCAGGGTAGTTGAAATACAGGTTCAGCTTCTTTTTGTTGTTTATTAATCTTGCAAGCAGCCTTTTATCCGGTAGACCATGGACGGCGCTATTTGTGCTTATCAGATAGTTGTCCGACTTAATCAGGTTTAACAACGTAACATTTGTATTGCCTTTGCTGCCATGATGCGAAAGTTTAAAGAAAGCGGCTTCCAAGGGTTTTTTTGTGGTATAACCTAACGCTTTCAGGCTATCAACGACGGGCGTAGCGTAGGCATCCCCTGTAAACAGCAGTTTAGTTTCCTTATTTTCAACGATAAACGCAATAGCGCTTCCGTTGGGTATCGACTGGTCGGATTTAAACGAATCTGTAACGATTAATTCGGATAAGGGGGTTTCCCAATCGCTGGTTCGGGAGGTTTCCGTTATTGGCGCCTCGGTTTGCCATTTATCTAACAGTTTCTGTAATTTGTCTTCCGAAGGTGAAAGAATCGTAAATTTCAAGCCAAAAAGTTCAAACACTTTTCCGCTTATTATTAACTCTTCGTCCCAGAGGCCGTTTTTCAGAATAAAATCCTCGAAGGCTACGCCCTGCTTAATGCTTGTCTCAAAGCTGTCGCTTTCCGGAATGGCTAAATCATTATCTTCAACAGGCGGTTGGTTAAAGAATTTAAAAATGATTCTTCCGGAGTTAAACCACACTTTTTTCACTAAGTCGGCCGTTTGGTTATTCTTGTCGCCAAACCATTGCAGGATGCCGCCTATATGGTCGTCATCTACGTGTGTCATGATGAGCAAGTCTATTTGTTCGCCTTGTTCCCTGATACGGCTAACTAATTGTTTTAAAGCGCCGTCCTTTATTTTCCCTTTGCTGTCTTTATACGTATACGTATCTTTTGTCCCTCCATCAATAAGGATGTTACGGTACATGCCCTCTTCATCAATAAACCTGAGATGAATAGCATCGCCTTCGTTTGCTTGTAACAGTTGTAGTTCCATAGTAAATATTGTTTATAAATAATTGATTTTAAAAAGCGGCCAACTGTGAGTTGTCAGCCGGTATGATTGCCACACATTCTACTTCGACCAACCAGCCGGGGCGGCAAACCGGCGCTAAAACGGTCAATCGGGGGATTCTGGGGTAATGAGCGCCGACATAGCGGTCTACAATAGCATAATCGGCAGTGTCGCGCAGATAGACAATCATGCAGGCGACGTCGTTCATGTCGGCTTCGGCTTCGGCTAATAAGGCCTGCACATTCTCGAAAGTGCGGGCGGTTTGCTTTTCGACGTCCAACGGATGTTCGATTTTGCCTCGGTTGTTGATGCTGGCGGTGCCTGCGATGTAGATATGTCGGCGGTCACCGTAGTCAAGGGCTGTGCCTCTTTCGAAGGTCACGCCATACTCGCAGGTAGGATTCAAATGCGTATGAGCTTTTAGATACTTGATTTGTTGGGGCATTAGGCCCTTGACAGAATAGGCATCCATCATCACTAACACATCCGGGTAAATATAACGTCCTTCTATTCCGGTGCTTGTAATAAAATGCGTCTGGGACGTCAATCCTTCATGCTCAAAATAAGTCCGACGCGCTGTCACCATGCCGGCATATTGAACATCGACATCCTGAACAAAAACCCAAGTGCGGATACAATTACGCTTTAGGGTACAGCCGTGACGCTTTAGACTTTGGTTGTAACTGTCGAATATCTGGTTCGTTTGATGTTCTATCGACGCAGGGAGTGGCATCAACGGAGACGATGTTTCTGATAGGCTGCGTTCATGCTGTTGAGTATTGAAAAAGTGCTGATAACAAGGCCGCTCCATGCACACCGCACCGTCGACCTCTTTACTTAGCCGCACATCTTCCACAAAATAGAGCCACAAACAGGCTTTCGAGCCGTTCAATGGCGGCTGTTGTACAACCGATACCGCTTCGTCTGCGCTTGCTTTCAGGTAGTCAGCCTGGTTGATGGCATCGCTGACATAAAAATGTTTCCAAACTAAAGCTGTTCCTTTCAGTTCGGGCAGTTTGGATAAGCGCTGTGTCGCTTCTTCAAGCCGCAGAAATTGCTCCTCGGCGTTGGCATATCCGGCGTTTACCGTTATCATAGCATGAACTTCGGCGACACCACCAGCCGGATTAAAACATCCTAAGCCGGCAGTTGCCTGTAAATCATTCCATTCGATGAATTTGTACGTCATTATGTGGTAGTCAGGGGTCAGTAGTCAGGGGTTTAGGGTGTATGGTTTAGGGTTAACCACTATCCATTAGTCACTAATTAATGAGTTCTTTGAACAGTTGATATGCGACGCTGTGATGATATCCTTCATGTACGACAGTTCTTACTGCCTGTATCATTGCAACCGGCGCTTCCGACTGGAACACGTTTCGTCCCATATCTACACCGGCGGCGCCTTCGCTTACTGCTTTATAACAGAGTTCTAACGCCTCTTTTTCAGGCAGTTTCTTACCGCCGGCTATCACTATCGGCACCGGACAGGCGGCTACCACCTTCTCGAACCCTTCACAATAGTAGGTCTTGACAATGTTTGCCCCGTTTTCGGCGCAGACACGTGCAGCCAAACCGAAATAACGTGCATCACGCGCCATATCCTTGCCGACAGCCGTCACGCCCATGATAGGGATGCCATACCGGCTACCCAAATCTGCCGCCTCAAAGAGGTTGGCAACCGTTTGCGCTTCGTAAAGCGGGTCGCCGATAGCGAGCATCAACGCCATTGCCGATACGTTCAGACGGATAGCATCTTCAAAATCCATCAACACGTTGTCGTTCAGCTCGGTCAGGATAGTCGTACCGGCATCCGAGCGCAAGCATATCGGTTTGTTGAAGGTAGGCGGAATGGTCGTCTGTAAAATACCCCGCGAACACATCAGGCAATCCGCATAGCTCACCAACGGAAGAATATTCAAATCAATCCGTTCGACACCCGACGTTGGACCCATGATAAACCCATGGTCGAAAGCAAGCATCACCGTCCGACCGGTCTGGGGGTTGAAGATACGCGACAGCCGGTCTTTCATCCCCCACCCCAAATGTGTCGCGCCTTTAACATAAAAACCCTGTGCTTGCGAAGCCACTCCAACACCGAAGTTAACCCCTTCTCTTAAATCATCTAAATCTGCCATATAAAGTCTTTTTTCTCTGTGAAACTCCTTGCACTCTGTGCCTCTGTGTTTAATAAATCAGCCATAATTAATAATTTTTCTTTGTGAATCTCTGTGTCCCTCTGTGTTTTCTGTGCTGAAAAACGTTGCAAACGCGGAGAACAAAGCGCTCCATGAAGCCGCTCCAGCGTCCATTATCCCTACAGAGCGTTCGCCATAGTTGCGCGCTCGCCCAAACCTTGCGACCATCCCAACAGTAGCTACCGCCCCCAGTTGAGCTGCCGCCGCTGCCGCCGCAAAAAGACCGCCCATATCTTCCGATTGGCAAGCCACAAGCGCCTCGACAGCAGGCGCTAACGCATCCATCATCGTTTTATCACCAACCGAAGCCTTGGTCTGTTTCCGAACAGAAGCCAGCCCGCCTGCAAACATTGCCTTCACTTCTTCAACTGTCAACTCAGCACTTGTGACTACATCACTCATCCCAAGAAAGAACGCCCCCAGCAGGGTACTCGTCGAGCCGCTTGTCTCCATCATCACCGCAAAACCCATGTCGTTGAGTATCGTCTTAAAATCCGTTCCCTTCTCGGCCACCTTGAGAGCCGCAGAAAGAGCAGTGACAATAGCCGTCCCATGATCGCCATCGCCCGTAAGCGCATCTAACCGAGAAAACGTATCTTCCCGTTCTCGGATATGCTCCAAAGCTGTCTCCAGCATCTGCTTAAAAGTCTCTAAATTCAAAGGATTCACTGTATTAATTAAATAGTAGTCCAGTAAGGTGCATCCGACGGTTGATAGTAGTAAGCGATGTGGTCGTCGTCCATCAGACCGATAATCATCTGAAATCCGGCTTGTTCCTGTACGGTCAGTATTTCCTGTATGCGGCTGGCTACTACCTTATACCCTTTTTCTTCGAGTAATAAGTACGTTTTACGGAAGATGATGTTCAGTTCCATCAGAGTAGTAGCTCCTACCCCATTGATAATAAGCATCATTTTTGCGCCTTCTGCCGGTTTCAGTTGTTTTAATAGCAAGTTGAGCATGATAGTAGCCGTTTCGTCAGCCGATGCCATCGGTTGCCGGCCACCGCCACCTTCGCCATGTTGTCCCATGCCGATTTCCATGATACCCTCCGGTAGTTCGGCTATGATAGCGTTGTTTTGTGGATGGGTGCATGAGCGGGTCGCTACGGCTAATGTGGCAATGTTTTCGTTGAATCGCACGCCTATCTCTAACAGCTCGTCTAACGACTTCCCTTCTTCGGCTGCTGCTCCCAGCACTTTGTACAGCGGAACACAACCGGCTAACCCGCGGCGGTCGTCCACCGGCGCATCAATCCCTGCGCTTATATCATCGTGTGTAAGCAGTTGCTTCACCTTGATACCGGCCCGTTCTGCCAATTGGCAAGCCATGTTGGCGCTCATCACATCTCCGGAGTGATTTAATACAACTAACAGGATACCGGCGTCTCTTTTGAACATTTGTAATGTCTGAAAAAGACGCTGTGCGCCGGGCGCCGCAAAAATATCTCCTACAACGGACGCATCAAGCATCCCTTTCCCGACAAAACCGCTCAAAGCAGGCTCGTGTCCGGAGCCTCCCAACGTCACAATGGCCACTTTGTCCTCACTTTTAGGGGTAGCACGAACGATGATGTTCTCTGCCCCTAATTTCACCTTGTCGGCATAAGCCAATACATAACCTTCCAACAGTTCGCTTGTCAGATTGGCTGGGTCGTTGATAAATTTAATTCTTGTCATAGTCTTTGATTTTTATGATTACAATGGTTTCTATGATGGAACTATTTGATTTCCATCAGTTCAATCGAAATGCCTTCTTCTTCAATAAAGGCAATTGTCAGATGTTCATTGCATACAGCCGGCCCAAAAATAACTTTACACCCTTGCAGAGCTTCTTCCAAGTCAGGCACAGTATAAGCAATATGCGTCTGTTTCTGAACGAGTTCGGGCATACAACTGCCTTCTTCAAACTTCAGAAACTCAATTTTGTTAGGACTTTTGCTATAGTCCGTCAACCATACACTCAGGCCTTCGTTCAGCACGGCGCCTTCTTTCTGTTCTGTGGTAATGATACCAATGTGATTTAATTCTCTCATATTTAATTTTTTAAAAAATTTATTGATTCTAATTTTGTAAGCCAGTCGTTGAAGTGTTTACATTTTGCACGTAATATATCAATAGATATCAAATCAGCTAATAGCGAGCCGGAGCTGACTTTTTGATATTCGGGTATTAATGACAGTATTCTGTGAGAAGGAGAAGTGTCTCTTTTATCGTTTATCAATTCAGGATTATTATTGAAAGGCGGTTGTCTTACATCACAAAAAATTCTAAATGGTTGCAGGTGATTGTATAACACTTGTCGTACAAATTGAAATTCAGTTTGCCCTTCAGTAGTAATGTTAAGAAGAATGTAAGTGTTCATGGCCTACCTCCTAAAATATTTTTATCCCAAATTTCGCTTAAAGTATACTCTTGTAACCAATCTCTTAAACTTTTCTCTGTAAATTTTTTAAAGACACTGGATTTAGAAACAGGGTCGCGCTCAATTACCGTAATCTGTTCGGGTTGAAACTCGTCAAGCAAAGCAGGGCTTTGAGTAGCTAAAATGATTTGCGCATGCTGACTTGCCATTTTAATCATACTTGCTAATTCTACAATAGCAGCAGGGTGTAATCCTAATTCAGGCTCATCAATCAAAATGACAGAAGGCAAACCGGCAAACGGTTGTAACAATAATGCTGTCAAAGCCATAAAGCGAAGAGTACCATCAGATAATTGATGCGCGCCAAATTTATATCTTTCATTGTTCTTTTCATACCAATCAAGCATTATATAATTCGGATTTTTTACGCTTGGTTCTAATATAAAACCACCAAATTGCGGAAAAACCTGCCTGATATGTCTTACAATTTTTGCGTAATACGAGTTCTGTTTTTCGTTTTCTTTCAATCCATTTAGGAATGCGGCAAGGTTTCCTCCATCGCTATATAGAAAACCACTTTGATTGATGTAGCCGGAATTTTTTATTTTTGATGTGGATGATGTATCGTGAAACTGATATTGTAAACAATTGCTTAATAGAGAATACACAATTTTAGCCGGTTTAAACTCTTTTAATTCAGGTATATCTGTTTTAAAACCGGTTTCTTTTCCCCCGGGATTAAATGACCATGTGTTAGTTTTTTTATACTTTTTCTTGTCAAGAAAGGTAATGGTTTCATGCGTAAAAATTAAACAATCCTGAACAGCATGTGACAGAGTAAATCCGTAGTCATCATAAGTATTTTCATTTTCGAAAACGAGTTTAGCTGATAGATTTGGCGTTACTTTTGGGCCAAAATGCAATAAAGAAGAAGCTCCTCCTTGTTCTCCAATAAATTGTTGTAACGATGCGGTCATCATATAACCCAACATTTTAAAAAAGGAGACGAGGTTGCTTTTGCCAGCTCCATTGGCTCCGATTAGAACCGTGACATCACCAAATTCAACTTTATGTACATCGTTGTTAAACGATTTGAACCCGCTGATTGCTATGCTTTTAAGTTTAATTCTATCTTGTTTTTCCATTAATAAACGGCAATAATAAAGTACAAAGATACAAATTTTAATTCAAGTTTGAAGATTTTCCTCCTTCTACCATCTTACGACTACCGACTACTAATTCCCATACGAGTGCATGCCGCTTAGTAGGTAGTTGACACCGAAATAGGTCATCAGTACGGATGCAAAGGCTATCACTGCACAAAGATTGAATAGCCAGCATGTATACCACTTTCGCACTAAATGAAGGTGCGTGACTATCGCATAGATAATCATGGTAATGAGAGCCCAGGTCTCTTTGGGATCCCAGCCCCAATAGCGCCCCCAGGATTCGTTAGCCCACACCGCTCCCATAAAGGTGCCGATGGTCATCAGTATCAGACCGATGACTAACACGATTTCGTTGATAATGCTCAATTCCTGTATCGGCGCTTCTAAAGCGGAAAGTTTATCCCTACCCGATAAAGCCATCATGGTCAGATTGACTATTCCTATTAAAAAACCGATACCGAAAAGGCCGTAGGCTGCCATCAGTATCGCTACATGAAACATTAGCCAGGGCGATTTCAGCACAGGTACTAAGGGGTTTATCTGCGGATCTAACCAGTTCAATCCCGAAACAAACAGGATGATGCCTGCAAACAAAGTAGATAAAGCAAATGTAACCTGACTTCGTCGGACAAAGGTTAATCCGGCTAACACCGTCGACCAGGCAAGAAAGACCATGGTCTCATACGAATTACTCCAGGGAGCATATCCGCCTATTTTCCAGCGCATAACTATGCCTGCCAGTTGAAACAGAAAAACAAGGAAAACGCCAACTCCTGTCAGTTTGACCACCCACCCCAGAGGGGACGATTTCCTGAAAAAAAGGATAAATGACAAGAGCAGCAACAGACCGCCTAATGATAAATAACCGATTTTGCACCATCGAAAAATATCTAACTTGTTGTATTTCAGCTCCAAGGCAATCAATTTTTTATCGAAATCCGGCATGTTGTTTCTTGCGGTCTGATAGGTTGAAATCATATCCAACACTTCATTGGGTTTACTCCAATCACCCGATTCGATGGCGATTTGTACCTCCGACAGATACCAGTCGAAAATGCGTGATACGAACATGGAATCCTGGCCATCAAATACCGATAAGTCATCGCCCGGTGCATACCAGGTTTGTTTGGGATCATCTACTTTTGGGAATATCCTTATTAGTTGATATTCAAATAATTGATGCAGGATATTGGCTTTCTCGTCTAATTTAATCAGTTCTTTGTCAAAGTGAGAACGGTCGGCGGGCATCTTTCTGTATACTTCATTCAACTTAGCTTGTAACTTGTATGAACCGTCCTCGCGAAATAAATCCGCGTATGCACATTCGTTTCTAGGCAAGCTGAAGTAATCGGCTATGGCATCATTAGCAAATACTATCAGCGGTACGTTCATCCACATTTCGGGCATCGCTAACAGGCTGATTAAGAAGCGGTCGGGATTTAATTGTCCGAAACGGTTGTTTTTATGTACCTTACGTAAAATTTCGGACGAGAAGGTGTTTAACGGGATGATTCGTCCCTTGCTTGATTGAACAGGCAGTGCGCCAAACCTTTCGGCATGGGCTAATGGGACAGCCATCTTTTGCACGGCTTCGGTCATTGACTTGGGGGGGGAAGCGGTTGCTAATATCCATGTGGAAAGAAGAAGAAGTACTATAACACACGGATTCCTCCTTTGAAGGGGCTGGGGGTATCTCCCCCTTTGAACAATCCTATGAAAATCGATCAATGTGTCTCTTTCCGAAGGGAAGAAATGGGGGTAGGAGGATGTTGGGGATGTTGAGGATGTTGGGGATGTGGAAATCCGCGCGAGCAATGTACGTATCCTGCCGTTTTTCCTTGTTAAACTGAGGATACAACCGATGAGCAAAAGGAGATAACCGGTATAGGTAACAGTGCGACCGCCTCCATCTTTATTAACGGATAAGACAGTCCCTTGTTCGTCGGCGTCAAAAGAGGCCTGAAAAAACCGGTATCCCTTGATGTCTAATACGTTATTCATATATACCCTTTCACGGCGTTTCGACCCGTCGATATGCACTACCAATTCACTCTCGTAGGACGAAGGACTCATCGACCCCGGATAGCGGGTTAGGGTGAACTTAACTAACTCTACCTGAAAAGGAAGCGTTAGTTCACTGTTACCCCGGTTTGTCTGAACAAAAACGCGGTTACTAACCTCACCTTCCCGCAAATGCAGGATTCCTTCCTTGCCAAAAAAATGGGTTATCAAAGCGCCTGACAGGATGATAATAAACGATAAATGGATCAATAATAACCCCCACCGTTTCAGTTGAAACAAAAAACGCCGGATAGCTATCAAAATAAAATTGACGACAAGCAACAACTGTATCAGGAAAAAAACAGGGGAGTAATAAACGACTAACTTAGCCAAGGTTGTTCCGTAGGCGTTCTCGATAAAGGTAGCAACCGCCATACAAGTAGCAAATAACGCCATCAGCGCTAGCATCATCACGTAGGATGAGAATATTTTTTTAAGCATCGCTTTTTTCTCTATGCAACTCTGTGCTATCTGTGCTGAAAACTGGGTACTCTGTGCTAAGTAAGTCACTTCGTCAACGGCAAGGAATCCGTTGTTACTTAAAAGGCAAGGATGCCGTTATGTCGTCCGGTTGCTCAATGATGACGCGGAAGCCTACGTTAAACACCCGCTGCCAGGGATAATAAGCCTTGCGGGCGTAGGAGGTAGAAAACTTCGGTCGCTCGATGTAAGAGCCGCCACGCACTACTTTGTATGGCGAGGTCTCTGAAGGATTATCCTTATAGGGGTATGGGAGGTAATCGGAGCGTGTCCACTCGGCAATATTGCCGTGCATACTGTATAACCCGAAGGGATTAGGTTTATATACGTTGGAAGCAGACTGAATCATATTCCCATCGTCAAAAGCATCTGCCTTTGGGATAAAATTATAATAGGGGAACCATGAATCAGTCCTCCGCATGGGTTGCGGGTCGACGCCGGTCACTGCCATTTTACTCAGTTGGGCGTCGGCCAGGTTCTCATACGGGCTGAAGTCGGCATTCAAATCTCCAAACCAGAAATTAGTAGCGCTACCGGCCCTGCAAGCCCATTCCCACTGTGCTTCGGTCGGTAAGATAAACTTCAGCCCGGTCTTCTCACTCAACTGATGGCAGTAGTCCATCGCATTTTCGTAGCTGACGCGTATCACCGGCTGGTGTGGCAGGAAAGCGGGATACCCCTCGCTGACATGGTCTTTCCAAAGCTGGTCGACATAGCGGCTGCTGTGTTCCGGGAAAATCACATTATACTGTGCGTTGGTAATCTCAACCTCACCCATCCAGAATGGTTTTTTTATTTCCACTACGCTTGCCGGACTTACATCAGGCAGTCCGCTTGTATAACTACCCATCACAAACCGTCCCGCCGGTATATATGCCATTTTGATATTCACACCCGGCGCTATCGCTATCTCTTTCGTTGTGTTAGTATTGGCGAGCTTAACAGGGTTGTTGGTATCACTAAAAGGCCATCCTGCTATATTGACTTCCTGCACTTCTTGTCGGGGGCTTCGCTGTGGTCTGACAGGTGTTATTTCGCCTTTCGACTTTAAAAAATCTGCATAGTCGGCCAGTTCCTTTTTCCAATCCACACCCGATTCCACCGCATACTTATTGGCAAGCTCTATCCTGCGTTGTACTTGGTCGAATCCCTGATACGGAAAGGCATTGTGAAGTATAGCCTCGAAAGCGCCTTTATCCGGTGCGTTATAATCTATCCAATTATAGAGTGTTCGCCATTCTTTATCGGTCAGTTGCACGTTGTAATGTCCTTTTTTCAGCAAGCGTACTAACTCACTTGTATTGGCGTGATATTCATACGGATACAGTACTTTTATTCCGGCTTCCGGTCCCTGTCGATGCACAAACGGATGCAGGTTAAGATACGCTGTACCATAGCCACGGCGATCTTTCTTGCCGCCTGTCAGGTCAAAAGCGCGTCCTTCGCCGGTATGACAGGCGATGCAAGCCCTGTCTAAGATGGGTTGCATTTCCAGGTCAAAGGTGAAAGAGCGGACGCCCCCCTCCGGTTTGGTCAATCGAACAGGCGCTTTTTGGGAGGCGATAACGCGCTTAGGCATGACTATCTGGTTAGGGTCTTCATGGCAACCGATGCAAGAGACTATTTCGCCCGGCATCCCCGTAAACCAACTGCGCATCCACTGTATAGCCGCACCGGATTCATCTAACGGCTGAAGGGAAACGGGCGTATTGGCCGGTATCTTGAACATCACCGAGCCATCTTCTTCTACCGGCACTGTTCCTAACAACCGCTTGATGTCCCATCCGCTCTGTATGCCTTGCGCATAATGGTCGGACGGCGAGTTTACATACGCATACTCGTAAGCATGGACGCGAAGCTCTTTCACTAAGCCACGCGGTATGCCTTGCAGTCCTTCACCTTCATAGATGTCCTGAATAAATACAGTCGCTTCCCGCTCATTCAGTTTGACGCGGTCGGGTATGACAGGCGGCGTTGGCGTTTTGCGTACCGGTATTGGACTGATATAACCTTCTTCTTCCTGTTTGACAATACAGGTCACATTGTCGAACACATCCACTAAATAGATACCCCACAAGTCTATAGGCGATAATTTAGCCGATACTAAGAAGTATTTATCATCTAACGGCATCGGTTTGATAAACTGTGGCCATACGTCATTTACTAACTCATCCTTCACTAAGGGAAAAACAGGCCGGTTGCGATGTGGTATTTCCTGCATCACACCTTCTGCGCCCTTGCGTGCCTTTGTCGGGTCGAAAAGCAGCATTCGTCCCGACCGGGCTACGCCGTGATGTCCGGAGATGATACCCACAAAAGCAGAGGGATGACCGGGCAGGGGCTGTATGTCGAAAGTGCTGTTCGGAAACATCGAGCCACTGCCCCATAATGCCTTGTTCTCCGTGCCGTCGGGGTTGATGTGCATCACGATACGGGAATAATAATGTGTCAGGTCGGTATATTCCCAGCGGGTATACATCACTTTTCCGTTGTGCATGACCACCGGATTCCAATTGGCGTCCTGGTCAAAGGTCAGGCGACGAATGTTTTTGTTTTTGGGATCATACAACATCATGTTCCCGACCGGGTCGCTGCCGCTCACGCAGGGTACGCCATGGTATCCGAGGTTGGTGTTCGCGATTATGCGGCCATCGGGCAGATAGGTGCCATCATAAAACTCAAGCTCCGGCTCTACGGTTTCGATTAATGGACGAAAGCCTGTCCCGTCTAGCTTAACCTCGAACACGTTCCACCTGCTATCGGGCATAATGGACGTAAACATCACCCTGTCACCATCCCAATGCAGTTTTAAGTCGGCGATAGAGGCGGTATTTTGTGGCTTAAAGACCGTCCGGAACTGAATGTCGTCGCGCAGATTGGTCATCTCAATAATTTCGGCAAAGAACCGGTCGCGCCGCGCCGATTGCTGGTTGCTCCAATTATTCGACTGCGTCCCTAACGATGGCGCCATAGCTGCTCTGGCGCCTCTTCCTATCCTGAAACGGGTGGCTATGATCTTATCTCCATCTAAGAGCGGGTTGGATAATAAGATATTACGTTTGAGTGTCAAGGCTTTTTCGACGTCCTTTATAGCTTGCCGGTCTAATTGATAGATACCGTCGAATCCTTTTTTCCCCAATTGCAACAACTCGTCCAATAAAGGCCGGTATTTGTCGGCGTTATAGGACTTCGACTGTTGCATGTCTTTGAATGCCAAGCCGACAGCCTCTATGTCGAGCCATTCAAGCTCTTCCTGTAAGCGGTAGACCTGCTGAGCGTCTTCGTAGAGCTTTTGGTACTTCTGACTGCTGCTCTTTGCGTCTTTTTCTAACTCAATCTGTTGGATGGCCTTAATAAAATAGACGTCGTTTTTGAGCTGAGCGCTGATGTACCGTACCGTGTCTTTGGTAAAAATGACGTCGGCAGCGCTAAGGGTACTGCTTAGGACAAAGCTGATGATTAGGGTAGATAATTTGTTTTTCATATCGTTTTTTATTTAAACACAGAGACAATTTATGATTAGCACAGAGAAACAGAAGGACACAGAGGATTTTTTTTTAAAAAATGAGAACACAGAGGGTTATAAATAGCCGTTCTTGAGGCGGTGGATTCCGTTTTTTATTTCTCTCTGTGCTAAAATTCTCTCTGAATCTAAAGTTTGGCTTTAGGCGAAGTAAACCGAAGCCCCGCCCCATCATGATAGCTTGCCCATTCGTCCACCACAGCGCCTTCCGGCCCAGCCATCAAGAAGTGAAATGTCTCCGACTGCTTCAAATGAATGATATCCCCTAACTTCTGAACCACAAAGTTCTTACTCTTAACAGCCCCATGAGCAGCAGGAATAGCCGGCGGGTTAGGCGTAGCATCCCCTATCTCGGAGAAGTTATAACACCACCCCTTCGTAACCATCCAAGTCTCAAATTTGGCTGGGAAAGCCGTCTTCACATGCGCATGTTCGGGTATCATCTGTCCTGGCAGCAGATAGATGCCATGCGCAAAATACCCATGTTCGGCATCGTTCACCCAGAAGATGCCTCCCATCCCCACGTTCTCAAAGTCGCCCACTCCAAACTCGGCAACCCAAAAGTTCGCTTCCATAAACGGTGTAAAAGGAACGCCATAAAACTCAAACATGTCTAAGTATGCCTTCTTGGCAACCGCTTCGTTAAACTTACCATCCGTATAAAAATCGGCATTGGTGTACTTCTTTGAATACTTCATCTCTTTATTACTTAATAAGTTAATACTATTATCACTATTTGCTGATTCTTTTGCCTTGCCGCAGCCGGTCAGCATTATCAGCACACACACACCGGCCATCAACCGGTTCAATCCAAAAAACGTTCTTTGTTTCATATACCAAGTTATTTATAATGAGTTTACATATTCAACCATCGCCTCAATCTCTTTGGGCGACACTTTCTTATTAACGATACCGTGTTTAAACTTCGTAAACACTTCGTTCATCGTTTCAGCCGCTCCGTTAAACAGATAGGGCGCTGTCCTCCATACCTCAATCAGTGTCGGCGTATCCCATCCCTTTTCAAATTCGATGTTATCGCCAATCCGGTGCATCTTCATATCTGTGAAGTACGGCCCGCTATGACAATGACCACAGTTGAGTCGGTCAAAAACCTTTCGTCCCGCCTGCGCTTTTTTGGATAACTGCCCGTTCACTAAGTACGGACTTGGCATTGGCCGCAACGATTTCAAGTATTCATCGACACAAGCCGCCGATTCCTCATCTATATCAAAAAACTGGATCATCCGAAACCCCATTCTAACGGCAAGCTCGGCGCTCTCTCGGATGCCCGAAATCATGCTTGGCGGCGTCACATGACTGTATAAAAGGCTCTTACAGTTTTTCGGATTCCCTATCCCGTCGTTCATCAAGTCCCAATTCAGGCCGTCCATGCGTGCATCGCCGGGGTGGCATCCGTTACAACTCTGCCAATTTTGGAAACATTTCATGGCATCGTTAAAATATTTTTCGCCTGATTGCTCTTTTGTTTCCGTCCGACCCGGATTTAATACCACGGTTGTAGGTTCGTTAGTAGTCAGGTCAATGATATTCAAGATGTCCGCAAAATAGGTAGGTATATACAGTTTATCTTCTGTCAGAAAAATCTTGCGCGGCCCGTTGCCTTCTAAAGGGATACGCTGGCGGAGGCCGTAAAGAAAACGCAGGTCATAGTCTAACTGTTCCTTGTTTGGATAGGCTAAAAACTTCTCTAACATAGCTTGGTGATTGATGACACTGTAGTCGTGCGTCCCCGAATGGGCTACATAGATCGACTGTTGGTTGCATCGTATACCCCAGACGCCGGCGGCGCCCCTTTCCGGCTCATCGACAAGGATAGCGCCTAAAAACTTCTGTTGCTCTACGTCGATGATACTGAAAGCGCTCGTATTCATCCAACCCTGCTGCAGTTGCGAGGTAGGAACGGTAAAACGTCCTAAGTTATGCGTCACATAGATATATTTACCGTCGGGTGTGATACACATATCGCGCAAAGCATTGCTGCCGTTCACTAGCCGAATGTCTTTTACCCTCCGGAAAGTCTTTATTTCGATGACCGATACACAGGCAGTGATGGTATCTGAATCCGCCCGCTCATCAGGTAAGAAATTGGCCACAAATAGATGTTTGCCATCATTGCTAACGACAGCCGCTCTCGGCTCGCGTAGTACACGCGTTGTTCGTACCACTTTGCGCTGTTTGATATTGACTTCCGAAACAGTATTCGCAAACTGGTTACATACAAAAATGGTTTGCCTGTCGCGGTTGAAAACAGGATAACAAGCGCCGTGACCAACCGAGATACTCTCTTCGATAGCACCGGATGCCAAGTTCAAGAAATGCAGCATCCCTTTTGTCTCAAAGGTCGTTATATATGCCCTGTCGCCCTCAGCGATAATACCGGTAGGCGTTTCATCCAAAGCAAACGAGCGTATCAACTGCTTCCCATCGCCGGAAAAAAGGTCGATTTGTTTGGTTCCTTTTTGGGCGAGCAGGACGTCACCTTTCCCCGTCAAGGCAATCTCTACCGTAAAAAATGGGTTGCTCGCCAAAAGCGGCCAGGCTATCCATAGAAGTAGTAATCCGGATACAAGACGTATAAAACGCATAGTACACTGTTAAAATTTCGCCAAAGGTAGATACTTTTCCCGAACTATCAAAAATTTCTTCAATTTTTTCTATTAAAATCGTAATTTGTAACAACAGCGTCCCTGCCGTTGCCCATTAAGGCGATACACGTGGCATGGAATAGTTGAAAATCATCTTGATATGTTTAAAACTTTTCCGAAAACTTGCCCAAAGGAATCTTTTATCTATACAATCGAACGAATCTTGTCAATTTCCTATATATGAGTCCACTCCGAAAAGTCAAAATACTCTACCACAAAGAACACAAAGGGAATTCACAAAGAACACAAAACCTGTAATACAGTTTTTTTCTTTGTGAACTTTGTGCGAACTCTGTGTCCTTTGTGGTTAATAACAAGTTGAGAGAAGAAAAAAATAAAATTCGCATAGACGTTTGTATTTTGATTTTTTTTTGTACTTTTGGGCGGTCAAAAAACTGTTATCTATGAAAGATTTCGTCGTTTTTCCTCTTTTAGGTGTTGTAACTTGCAGTGGATTTTCCGGATGCAACGCAGGCCAATCGCCTTCCATGCTCCCTAATATTGTCTTTATCCTGGCAGATGATATGGGGTATGGCGATTTTTCGTGTTATGGTGCAACGGAGATAAAAACCCCTAACGTAGACCGTCTTGCCGCTTCGGGTTTGCGGTTTTTGAATGCACATGCTATTGCCGCCACCAGCACCCCTTCACGGTATGCCTTACTAACAGGACATTATGCCTTCCGTCGCAACGACACGGGGATAGCAGCCGGTAATGCGCCTTCTGTTATCAGACCGGAACAAAAAACCGTTCAAGCTATGATGCAAAAGGCCGGTTATGTCACAGCAGCGGTTGGGAAATGGCATCTTGGATTGGGCATCGATACCAACCAGCCATGGAATAATTATATAACGCCCGGCCCGAAGGAGTTGGGTTTTGACTATTCCTATATCATGGCGGCTACCGGCGACCGCGTCCCGTGCGTGTATCTTGAAAACCAACGCATTGAAAACCTTAACCCTTCCGATCCGGTGGAGGTGAGCTATACGACGCCGTTCCCAGGCGAACCCTTAGGCAAAGACCATCCCGAAATGCTTACCAAGCTGCGCCCCAGCCATGGCCACGACATGGCTATTGTGCATGGTATCAGCCGTATCGGATATATGAAGGGTGGCAAACAGGCTTTGTGGGTCGATGAATATATTGCCGAAAATATAACCTCTAAAGCGGTCGCTTTTATTGAACGCTCGAAAGATAAGCCTTTTTTCCTCTATTTTGGCACCAACGACCCGCATGTACCACGCTGGCCACACCCGCAGTTTGTGGGGAAGTCAGGGATGGGACCGCGTGGCGATGCTATCCTTCAGTTTGACTGGACGGTGGGACAAGTTTTGGACGCATTAGAACGTAACGGGTTGTTAGATAATACTATCGTTATCGTTACCAGCGATAACGGCCCTGTGTTGGACGATGGATACCAAGACCAGGCTGTTGAGCTGATTGGTAAACATACACCCTGGGGGCCTCTACGGGGAGGCAAATACAGCGCTTTCGAAGCAGGTACGCGCGTACCTTTTATTATAAGCTGGCCGAAGGGCAATGTGCCTCAAGGCAAGACATCCCAAGCGCTTGTCTCGCATATAGACCTTTTTGCTTCATTAGCTAAGCTCACCGGACAGACGCTAAATGATGATGCGGCGCCCGATAGCTTCGACCAACTCAATGCCTGGTTAGGCCTTGACAGTAAAGGTCGCGACTATGTTATCAAACAGGCCGGTAATACATTGGCCGTTATCAAAGACGATTGGAAATACATCGCGCCTTCAAGAAGGGATGACCCCTTCTGGACGCACACAAGTACCGAGACGGGGTTTATTACCCAACCACAACTATATAATTTATCGTTTGATATAGGGGAACATAACAACGTGGCATCCGAAAATCCGGAAATTATGCGGAGACTTGCAGGGGTTGTTGATTTTGTGAGGACTAATGCTAAAACACGAGTTTTTTAGCTTAGAGAAATTTTCAGCACAGAGACACAGAGGGCACAAAGAGACACAGAGAAATTATAATACAGAGAGGATATTAACACTGAGAATTTTTTAATGTTAGATATTTATGAAACGAATTATTTTTATTACGATGGCGCTTTTGCTTTTTAACTTGTCATGTACGACAAGACAAGGGAAGAATGGTTCCCAAGAGGCTTCCTGCAAAGTCAGGTTGATAACACTCGATCCGGGGCATTTTCATGCTGCGCTGGTTCAGAAAATTTCCTATCCACAAGTTTGTAAGGATGTTTATGTGTATGCACCACAAGGAGACGACCTGAAGGAGCATCTGAAACGTATCGATGGATACAACACACGCGCGGAATCTCCTACCGCATGGAATGAGATTATTTATACCGGCGCCGATTATCTTGAAAAGATGCTGAAAGAGAAAAAAGGTAATGTGATGGTCACAGCGGGAAATAACGGCAAAAAAACCGCCTATATAAAAGCGACATTGTCGCAAGGCATAAACGTGCTGGCCGATAAGCCTATGGCTATTACGGTGGCTGATTTTAACATGCTGAAGGAATGTTTCGAGATAGCTAAACAGAAAGGGGTGTTACTGTATGACATCATGACCGAAAGGTTTGAGATTACGACTATCCTGCAAAAAGAGTTTTCGCTTATACCCGGCGTTTACGGCGTGCAACAGAAAGGGACACCCGACGATCCGGGTATTGTCAAGGAAAGCGTACACCATTTTCTAAAAACAGTCTCGGGCAACCCACTGATAAGACCGGTATGGTTTTTTGACGTCGGACAGCAAGGCGAAGGTATCGTCGATGTGACTACACACCTTGTCGACCTCGTCCAATGGGAATGTTTTCCCGGACAAATCATCGATACTAAAGAAGTGCAACTGATAGACGCCAACCGCTGGGCTACAACCATGACACTGGCAGAGTTTCAAAAAGTGACTGGTCACGAGGCTTTCCCTGATTTCCTGAAAAAAGATATTCGCGACAATGTACTCCATGTGTTTTCCAACGGCGATATCACTTACCGAATTAAAGATGTCATCGCCAAAGTATCGGTGATATGGAACTATACCTTTCCCGAAGGCGGAGGCGATACCCACTATTCGATCATGAAAGGAAGCAAGTCACACCTTATCATCGAACAGGGAAAAGAGCAGGGATATAAACCGCAACTAACGATTAAAGCCGTCAAAGGTACTGACCTGATAGCTTTTGAAAAGGAACTGACACAGGCGCTGAAAACCGTTTCTTCCAAATATCCGGGCGTAACTATTACCAAACACAGCGAAGGTTTATGGAAAGTGGAAGCGCCGGCTATATATCATAACGGCCATGAAGCACACTTCGGCCAAGTGACGGAAAACTTCCTTAAATACCTGTCTGAAGGCGCATTACCCGCCTGGGAAGTACCTAATATGATCACCAAGTATTCTATCACTACCGGTGCGCTGGAGATGGCAAAAAATAAAACCAGACCTTGATTTTCAGGATTTAAAAATCTCACCCGGTTTGGTGTTGGATTTTCTATGGGACAAACCGGATGCAAACAGGGCGGGCTACTTGGATTGTCTTGCCGGTATCGGTCAGGAGGCCGGTTTTCTTGTCGATGTTGAAAATCATTATCATGCCGCCGTTCTGACAGGCCACTAACATAGACGAGCCGTCGGGGGTGATGGCGAAGTTACGGGGTTGCCGACCTGTGGGCTGGTAGCCGATGCGTTTTAATGTACCGTCTGTGTTCACGCTGAAGACAACGATGCCGTCGCCTCTTATTCGTGTGGATGTGTATAAGAATTTCTCGTCGGGCGAGAGGTGTATGTCAGCGCTTCCACCTGCGTTAAGCGTGTCGGCAAGTACGGTTTGCAGTAAGGTGAGCTTATTGCCGGCATCTATCGCAAAAACGGACGCCATACCGGAAAGCTCACTGATGAGATAGGCGCGTGTCCCTTTTTTATTCGTAATAAGATGGCGAGGTCCCGAACCGGGTTCTACATCAAAAGAAGTCGATTCCTTGAAGACGGTATTGATATCTTTTATGCCGCTTGGCGGAATCGTGACATCTATTTTATGAATCTTGTCCGTACCCAAATCGGTAGCGAAAAGCGCTTTTTGGTCAGGTGCTTCGATGACACAATGAACGTGCGGACTTGTTTGGCGCGAAGGGTTAATGCTCAGTCCTTCATACTTGAATAACAACTGCTGCTCACCCAGACTGCCGTCGGCTTCAATATTGGTGATAGAAACCGAGCCATCATTATAATTAGCAGTGGCAACCGTACGGGTAAGCGTATGATAAAAGATATAACAGGGACCATTAGCGACCTCTTTCCGGTTCAAGAGCCGAAAAGTTCCTGCAGACTTATCAAAAGCCAAAGCGCTGACAGCCGAGTTGCGGCCCGATTCGCTCACTGCATAGACAAACTTAGCATCCGGCGAAAAGGTCAGGTAGGAGGCATTATCGACAGTTGCTTCGCTTAACGGCTGGATAGTCAGGTCTTCAGTATTGAACCGGTAGGAATAGATGCCAGCACTATTGCCACTTGTATAAGCGCCGACCAACATGGTCAGAACGGGCGATTCCGAACTGCAAGCGCCACCCAAAAAAGGGAAAAGTATACAAAACATTAATTGTTTCATAAGCTATTCCAATATAAATTTGGCGCTCCACCCAGCCGAACTGTTAATAATCAACACGCCCTTTGGAAAATGAGAGGTGTCTATACGTACTGAAAAATCGTTTTTGCGAATCGAAGCTAATTGTTGTCCGGTCATCGTAAACACATTTATCTGCTCGCTATGGGTATGGTTTGAAATGGTCAAGGTATTTCCCCAAACGAATATCTCATTCATTAGAAAGATTTTTTCGTTTGATACCGTATATTTCAAAAGAATAGCTTCCAAGCCTTCCGCTTCCTGAACGCCCCACAGCTCTTTCAGTGGTTTATCGGGGTCTTTGGGATTGATAATAGAAATATAAGGAAACACGACCGTTTCGCCTCCCTCTTCAGGATTTTCCGGGGCCGAAAAAGTCACATCACAGCCGCAATCATCATTCTCATTGATATAATATAAGATGTAGTTGTCGTGTAAGATTTTTTTGAACGGCTCTTCATTCAGGCAATCCATCATTTTTTGACAGTCGGGCGAAGTGCCTCTTCCAACAAATTTGAAGATGTTTTTATTTTGTGCATTAGCTAATTCAAAAACTGTTTCCTCATTGGAATACCAATCCAAAGCGCTCCCGATAGACAAGTCTACCGAAAGAAATTTCATCATGGTCTCATCGTCCGGTTCAAATTCAGGATAAGGTCGATACCAGGAAGCAACGCTTTCGGCTTTGTTATCCGGGTTGATAATAAATAACCAGGGTATCTGTCTGACAAGTTTTAAAGTATCCCTTTCGTACCATAATTGTCCGATATATTCGTAAACATCTGTTCTGTCTTCCTCACTATCAAGACATTTGTAAAACGTAACGAAGTTATCTTCAATGAATTTTTTGATAGGATTGGCCGGATTACAGAACAGTTCCGACATCTTCTTGCAAGTAGGACAGGTAGGTCTCCCTACGAATAATAAGACAAACTTGTCTTTTTCTTTTGCCGTTTTGAAGGTTTTCTCTTTGTCCTGACTCCAATGATCCATGACCCATTGGTTATATTCTAACGCCTCGCAAAAAAAGGGAGCAATAAGAAGAAACAGAGAGCAAATCGCTAATACTGAGATAGTTTTTATGGTTTCCATATGTAGTTTATTTTATTAAAATTTTTGCGTTCCATCCTGCCGAACTGTGAATAATCAAAATGCCTTTCGGAAAATGAGATGCGTCTATTCGGACAGTGTAATCGTTTTTATACACAGTAGCGATGCTTTGTCCGGTCGGCGAATAGATACGAATCAGTTCGTTATTCGTTGGGTTTGAAATACTTAATACGCCCCCAAAGACGGACACCTTATTGTCGTCAAAGAGCCGGTCGTTTGCTACGGTATATTGTTCAAACAGATTTTCAAAAGCTATCACATCCTGAAGGCCATTTAACTTATCAAGTACAATATCGGGATAATCGGGATAGATAACCGATATGACCGGAAGCGTTACAACTGTTGCAGGAACCTCATCGCTATACCACAAGATATAGTTGTCTTCTAAAAGTTTTTTTAGCGTTCCCGTATTGAGTAGCTTCATCACCTTTTGGCTATTGTTTGAAGTCCCTCTTCCAGTAAACTTTAAGATATATTTATTCTGATTTTTAGCCAATTGCACCACTTCTCCCATATTTTTTCGCCACTTCAACTCGCTGCCGGTTAGCAGGTCTATCGTTAAAAATTGTTGTAACTCATCCGCATTTTTAAGCCCAGATATACTTGCTACACTTACATCCGGCTCCGGATTAATTATGGCAATACGAGGATTTGCAACAGCAACTCCAGTAAAATACTCTAAGCCAATCGTTGAATTACTATACCAGGGGATGTAATTATCTTCAATAACCTTTTTTAAAGAACTCATTTCCGGATTATAAAAAATGTCGGATGTTGTAAGGCAATAGTTACATGAAGAAGGTCCAATTAATAGCAAAACGAATTTATCCTGTTCATCGGCTAATTTAAAGACCTGCTCTTTATTTCTATTCCAATTATCTACAATCCATTTGCTATAGGTAGAAAATATTTCAAAATACACTATAAGAGTCGAACTTAAACTGTTGTTAGCTCTGATGTTTATTCTATCTTCCTTTTCACCAATCCATAATCCTGCTTTCGGTTGAATTGTGAAGGTAGCAAAATCTCCTTCTCCTACTAAGGTTGTTTTCGAAAGATTTCCAACGTCTAAATAACCACCAATACTTTTTTCTGATTTGTCAAGCGTTATTGTTCCCGTTACTTTATTTACTATCGTAATCGTATAAGGCTCAGGTGTATAAGGGGTTACGAAACGCCCTAATTGTAATGGACTGGTAATTGAAAAAGGAAGTTGCCCGCTTATAGTGATTTCACAGTCACCGAAAACGCCCGAACCGTCACTTGCAGTTGCAGTTACTGTTACCGCTCCATTTGTCAGCGCTGTTAGTAATCCATTTGTATCTATTTTAGCGCTTCCTGTGCCATTTTTAACCGACCACTTGACGGTTTTAACAGTTGCATCGGCAGGCAAAACGGTCGCTATCATCTGTAATGTCCCATCGTTTGTTGTGATGGTTTTTGCATTGTTGATTCCTGAGACGGTTATAGAAATAACATTGACAGCAGTAATGGTAGAGAAGATAGTCTCTATCATCAAGAGAGAGGCTATCACAATAAATTTGAGGCATTTAAGATAGGTCATAAGAGTTCTTTTTTTTTAAATAATTCTGCAAAGGTAAGTAATTTTTTATAATAACAAAAAAAGAGGGATAAAATTATTTTACTCCCTTTTTTTTCTGTGCTGAGACTACAAAGGCAGGGATGCCGTTGTTACATATTATTCTCTGTGTCTCTGTGCTTATGAAAACTTACTGTACATCGCCTTTGATAGTGAGGATTATTCGCGCCGGATTGCCGTTTGAAATAACTGTGACGGTTTTTGTGAAGCCGTTTTTACTCCCTTTCGGATCGAAGGTGGCTTTTACCTGTCCCTGTTTGCCCGGCGCTATCGGATCTTTCGTATAATCGGCAACCGTACAGCCGCAACTGGGGCTAGCATTGGTAAGGACTAAGGGGGTTGTGCCTTCGTTTTTGAATTTAAAGGTGTGTTCGACGGCCCCTTTAGCTCCAGAGATTACCCCAAAATCATGTTCGGTTTTCTCGAAGACAATCGTCTCTTTCGGTGTTGTCTTAACCGGTGCCTTTGCAGGTGGGTTCGTTTTGTTCTCCTGCGCAAAACAAATGCTGAAAACTGCACATAAAGCAGTCAATAAAAATATCTTTTTCATATCTGTATTTTAAAAATTTGCCGCAAAGGTCGGGTTTTTATTACTACCATGCAAGGCTTTTTTTCAAAATATTGTCGTATTTATGTCAAATCTTTGCAAAATTACTACCTTTGTAACGTTTTTAGCAAAAAGACATGGCTTCATTGAAAAGAAATATCCGCTCAATTCTCACGCTGGCGGGGATAGTTTCTGCACTTATATCACAGACTGTCTGGCTGTACGACTCCTATCGGATGACAGGCCGGCAGTTGATGCTGGAGGCAAAAGATTCTTTTGAACCGGCCTATAAAAAGGAGCAAACGTACCGCGTCCCTTTGGTCAGTATCATCAATTCGGGGGCGGTGACAATCGAAAGCTGCGGGACAGAAGAAGTGTTGATAATCCGTTATTGCCCCGAACCGGATACAATTAAATATAATAATGTGTCGGGACTTTCGCTTGAGAGTTTTATTAACCGGTTTTTTGTGGATATACGCGAGTTAGTTACACCTATTAACATTAATTGCTTAGCTGATCTATATTCCGGTATGCTGTTTGATAAGAATATTCAGGTCAATTTTGTCGTTGAACGGTTTAACACAATCACCGGCGAAGTTCTCAACTCATCGTATCTCCCTGATAAAAAACATCCTAAAATGAATCCAGAGACGACCATTTTAATGGACATCTCCGAGACGGAATCGTTACGAGCTGTTTTAGAAATACCTGCTACCGTCATTTTACGGCGTATGGCAGGTTCTATTGTTCTGTTTACGCTCCTGACAATGGGCATAATCGGCTGTTTGTGTTACCTTTATTTCGGACGAAGTCGTCATACTGATTCTATAAATATCGACAGTTCTGTTACTTCGGATGCCGACAGTTCCGTCACACCCACCGAAAACATTACCGACTTTTCTTTTACTATCGGACAGTATACCTATTCGCCCGGCAAAAACGAGCTGTACGGATTTGAAAAGGCTACCTTGTTGAACAAAAAAGAGAATACGATCCTGTATATGCTTTGCTGTCAAAAAGGTAACGTTGTTGAACGAAATGCTTTATTAGAAGCCAACTGGGGTAAAAACGGTATCATTTACTCGCGAAGTTTAGATACCTATATTACTTCTTTGCGTAAATACCTGAAAAATGACCCCTCCGTACAGATAGTCACCATCAAAGGGGTTGGGTATAAATTGACACTCCCTCTTTGAAGGGGGCAGGGGGATGTTTTCAGGATTTTTCACTTCGTAAAAAGATTTACAATTCAGGATTAGTTAAGGCCTCAATTCACTATTCCCTATTTCCTATTCCCTATTCCCCATACCCCATCCCCCATTCCCCATTCCCCATACCCTATTCCCTATTCCCTATTCCCTATTTCTATGTTTCTTCTTCATGCCTGCTGTGCGCCTTGTTCGTCCGCTATCGTCGAGCATCTGATAGCGAAGGGGATACGCCCAACTCTTTTCTTTTATAATCCGAATATTTTCCCTGAGGCGGAATATGAAAGGCGGAAATCGGAATGTATTCGTCATGCACAACTGTTAGGGCTTTCCTTTGTGGATGCCGACTATGACCATTCCCAATGGCTTGCTGACATACAAGGGTTGGAGCAGGAGCCTGAACGGGGGGCGCGCTGTTTACAGTGTTTTAAGTTGCGTCTTTCGGTAACGGCTGCTTATGCTACACAAAATGGGTTTTCGGTTTTTGCTACTACGCTCGGCTCGTCGCGTTGGAAAAACTTGAAACAGATAGAAGAATCCGGCCATGCAGCAGCCGCGCTATTTTCGAATCTTTCCTTCCTGGCAGAAAACTGGCGAAAGGGAGGGCTTAGCGAGCGCCGAAAAGAACTCATTCAACAATATGGGTTTTATAATCAGACGTATTGCGGGTGTGAGTTTAGTAAGAAGACAATTAGCACAGAGGGCGCAGAGAGACATTGTGGTTCGCAGAGAGACACAGAATTTGCAACGGCAGGATGCCGTTGATACTAATTGCTTGATTCGTAGACTCTGACGGTTGTTTTAGCTACGCTCATCGAAGTGAAAATGCCGAAAGCGTTCTGAATAAAACTGATGGGATTGGCTAAATCGGAGGCGCTGATGCGCTCATACAGCTCGGCGTAGTCCTTTCCAACACGGTAAACTGTTATCGTATGGGTTCCAGTTGATCGCAGTTCACGGGAAGATATGCGGTATGAATTGCCCTGAAAAGGCTGCATCATACGACGCCTGAAAAAACCAATGGAAGGCATTTCGGGGTTGTTCGGACTTTCGATATAGACCTGATAGAAACCGTTGTCGGGGTCTTCCCATGAAACCATCACATACGTGGTATCAGAATAAGACCAATAATACGGGTACAATAAGATAGATTCAGGGGCAACCGATAGCGACCGGATGGGCGCCGGAATAGTGGTCGATGCTTCAATATTTTTCCCCCGATGGTTGAATTTCAACTGATAAATCTGTCCTTCACGGATGGAATCTTCCTCCAAAGCGAGCGAATAGGTTCCGGTGGGTGTCTCCTTCAGCTCACTGTTATTGATGGTCACCTTCAGGTTGCCGACCGGTTTCGACAGCTTTACGTCATCCTTTAGGAACTCTTCCATGCTGTACACTTTGACAGTCAGCTCTTTATCGCCTTCCTGCAGATAACACTCCACAACCGGCATCTCAGTATCGACTTTATGATCCATCAACGCTTCGCCGCATCCCACCAAAAATGTAACACAGAGGCACAGAGAACACAGCGTTACACAGAGTTTAATATTTTTTTCTCTGCGCTTCTCTGTATCTCTGTGTCTCTGTGCTGTAAACCATCTTTTTATATTTAATTTCTTCATTATATGTAAATTATTTAGTATTTTTAATTATTTTCTCTGTTCTCCTCTGTGTCCTCTGTGTCTTTGTGTTTAAGATAAATCTCTATGTTTACTTCAACTGAAAACTGATTGTCAGATTGGGCGTGAATCCCAGCAGGTTGATATTTGTCTCGGTAATACCTGACGACTGGTCGTAGATATACTCGCGGTACCAAACATTGGTCTTGTCGTACAGGTTGAACAACGAAATACTGGCGCTTGCCTTAAATGCTTTGATAAACGAGAAATCGTATTTTGCCAATAAGTCCATCCGGTGATAATCGGGATAACGGGCATTGTTCTTCTTGTCAACCACCATAAAATTCATTTTTCCACCGCTTGGCGTTTCGAGCGTATACGCGCCGATAGGCTCAGTAAACGGCTTCCCTGTTGCATATATCCATGTCAATGAAATGGTTAAATCGCGTGATGGCTTATAGGTCAGTGTTGTTTTAAACTCATGCGTGACGTCCTGGTTGGCCGGAAAATAACCGTCGCCATAAACCGGAAAGTTGTAGCGGGTTTCGCCTAAGGTATAAGCTAACCAGCCGGTAAGCTTACCATATTTTTTTTGCAAAAGGAAATCAACGCCCCGCGAATAGCCCTTCCCGTTGTAGAAAAACTCCTGATAGCCGGAATTGTCAAAGAAAGAACGGGCAAAGCGCAACGTATATTCGCTAAGGCGGTTTAATCTTTTATAATACGCTTCCACATCGAACAGGAAATCTTTGGTTTCGTAGCTGCCCCCAGCCACTAAATGGGTGGCGCTGCTAACCGGTATGCCTTTGTTATCCGACAACAGCCATATATCGCGGCTTCCGGCAGAAATATCTTCCCGTACTATCCTGTTTACAAACTGATTGTAAAGACCGGCGGAGGCTTTCAGATTGGTTCTTTTATTGACCTTTAAAAATGTTTGCAGACGCGGCTCTGCATACATGCGGGATGAGGCATCGAAGTAGGTGAACCGGACACCGGGCGAAACGGTCAGCTTTTCGGCAAACGTCAGCTTATCCTGTATGTATGCTGACAACAGATTGCCTTTATTGTGCATATTCAGAATATCGACCGAATCGCTTCTCGAATAGCGATAGTCAATCCGGTAGTTGGAGTAATGCAATCCAAACTCAACTTTATTTTTGTTACTTATCTTATACTCGTTATCCAATTTAAAGGAATAATCCCATAAATCATTGTTTTCGATGGTATTCATGTCAAACATCACAGCGGCTGCGCCGGCAGTGCTTGTTGTACTGTTGCTCCGGTTACGCAAACTGTAATAGTTTGAAAAGGAAGCCAATACATTTGAGAATAGACGGTTATCCCAGTTGCGCGACCATTTCAGGCTGCTTCCTATATTACCCCAGTTGGTCTTGTCGGTTATTACACCGCTGAGATAAGAACTGCCGAACCCTTTGCGGGAGTTATCCAACACATCCTCACCATTGAAAAAACTCAGCGCTACAATGTCGTTTTTGGAAGGGTTCCAGGTTACCTTGGCGTTCAAATCGTAAAAATAGGATTTCGGTTTCTCTTGATTACGCTGCATAAAACGACCGCCGCCAATCATCATCGGTTCTTGATTTTTGGAATAGACGTTTGTAAACTTATCATACATAAAACTTTGAAACGACCGGCGTCCCGCCACGAAAACAGTGCCTTTATCGTTTGTAAAAGGCATCTCTACAAAAGCATTTATCCCTAAAAATCCGAAATCACTCCCTAAGTTAAAATTCTTATCATTACCTGTTTTACCGGCTATTTCCATCACGCTCGAAAGCCGTCCGCCGTGTTTGGCGTCAAATCCTCCTTTATGCAACTGTACGCTTTTTACGGCATTCGTATTGAACGAGCTGAAAACGCCCATCAGATGTTCCTGATGATAGATAGTAAAGCCGTCGTACAACACAAGGTTTTGGTCGGGCGTCCCTCCGCGCACGTACATCCCTGCCGAAGATTCATTGCTTCCGGAGATACCCGGCATCAACTGGAAGGTACGGAAAAGGTCTTTCTCGCCAAGCGCCGGCAGGTCGGCAATCTTAGCCGCAGTCGTCTGGATGACGCCAATGGATAGCTCCGGCACTCTTAACACGTCCTCACGATGTGCTACAATCACCACATCATCAAACGTGTAGGAGGCTGGTAGCAGCTCTACCAATACCTTGTCTGCGTTTACCTTGGGAGATAAATAAAAATGCTGTGTCTCATACCCTAAATACTTGCATATAAGCGTTTCCGTATCGGAAGGCACATTGTACAGAGTGAAATATCCATCCACATTCGTACTCGTTCCCAACGTGTAATTATCAACCTGAACGGATGCAAAAGGCAACGGTTCGCCGTTAGTCTGGTCTGTGATACGACCTCTAACCGTCAAATTGAACCGACTTGGGTTTCCCTGGTAGGGTAAAAAACCGGGTTTTTGCCAGTCGGCGGGCAAGTGACGTTTTAAGACAACACAATAATCACCTTTATTATCAACGTAATACGCCAAATCGTTTATCTCCGAAAATATCTCTTCAAAGGCTCTTTTTAACGGCATTCCTAAATAAAGATAATCGTACCTGTAACGTTCAATCACGGTAGAATCATACTTTAAAGGCATCCCATATTTTGTTTCAAAATCATGAAAAACCTTAGACAAGGGCGCTTTGACATACGATTCGTAGACAATCATCGTATCTCTTGTCTGAGAAAACCCGTGTAAAACAAACAGATAGCAACAACAAATCAATAATAGTCTTTTTTGCATAGATAAGTAAGTTTCATTAATATGGCCGCAAAGATAATTAAAATTTTGCTCTCAGAAAAAAAATGACGTCTGACATATTTTGCCATATTCTTTCAGATTTTTTTTTTGAAAAAAAAGTCCGTACCTTTGTGCGGTTTTTTTTAGAGATTTTAGCTTTGGAAAAGTTGAAAAAATATCAGGTTGATTTGAAAATCCTTTCTCCATCAACGATTTACAAGTTCGACTATCTGTTGGATAATGATTTTTTTGCACAAATTGACGGGCCTGAAGTCAGAAAAGGGAAAGTAAATGTCTCGCTTTCCGTCGTGCAAATAGCATCAGATTTTGAGTTTGATTTCACAATTCATGGTATAATAATCGTTGATTGTGACCGCTGTTTAGATGAAATGGAACTGTCGGTTGAGACTACTAACAGGCTCATCGTTGCTTTTGGTGAGGCATACGCCGAAACGAGTGATGAACGGGTCATTGTTTCAGAAGATGACGGTTTTATCAATGTAGCCTGGTATATGTATGAATTTATAGCATTGGCTATACCCATCAAACATGTTCATAACCCCGGTGAGTGCAATTCATTGATGGAGTCAAAACTGAGAGAACTGAGTGTTGATGAGTTGGATGATGATGATGAATCATTAGAAGCGGAAAAAGACTTTGAAGCAATTGACCCCCGTTGGGAAGCGCTTCGTTATTTAAAGGATATAACTAATTAAAAAATAAAACATTATGGCACATCCTAAGAGAAGACAGGGAAATACGCGAACTGCCAACCGCAGGTCGCATGATAAAGCTGTATTGCCGACATTAGCCCAATGCCCAAATTGCGGCGCATGGCATGTATATCATACTGTATGCGGCGAATGTGGATATTACAGAGGTAAACTCGCAATCGAAAAAAAGGCGGCAATATAAACAATCTATTAAATTAATTGAGGGCGTCTGGAAAGTATCACAAAAGCCTTTTCACAGCAACCGGCGCCTTATTCGGGAGGCTTTCCATTCTCCCGGCAATGAGTATTTTTCCCCTACTCCCCCTTTGAAGCCGTGTCTGCCGACAGGCAGGGGGGCAGGGGGATGTAAAAGGGGGTAGAGGGAGTTTTAATTTTTTTTAAATTACGATTATGATTAATGCAGTTATTACCGGGATAGGAGGATTTGTGCCCGAAGATATAATTACAAACGATGACTTGGCAAAAATTGTAGATACCAACGACGAGTGGATCACGTCGCGAGTGGGGATAAAGGAACGGCGTGTTCTTAAAAATGGGAAAGCCATGTCATTCATGGCTGTCGAAGCTATCAAAGAAATTTTCCGAAAAACAGGCATAACACCGGAATCTGTCGATGGCATTATCTGTGCAACCTCTACGGGCGATTATTTTTTCCCTCCCGCCGCTTCTATCATTGCTTATCAAACGGGATGCAAAAATGCTTTTACTTTCGACGTGCAATCTGCATGTTCCGGTTTTGTTTATGCGCTTGAGACAGTCGCCAACTTTATTCGTTCCGGTCGGTACAAACGCATCCTTGCCGTAGGGGGTGATATGATGACTTCTATCACGAACTATACCGACCGCACGACATGCCCTTTGTTTGGCGATGGCTGCGGTGTTGTGCTTGTCGAGCCTACCACCGAAAACCTGGGTATCCTGGATACTATCATGCGCACAGACGGGAGTGGCCTTCCGCAACTGCATATGAAAGCCGGAGGCTCGTTACGGATGCCCTCCCATGAGACCGTTGATAATCACGAACACACAGTGTACCAGGAAGGTAAAGCCGTTTTTAAGCGCGCTGTCTCCGAAATGGCAGATGTGGCTGCCGAAATAGTGGCACGTAACGGACTGACAAAAGACGACATCGACTGGTTTGTACCGCACCAAGCCAATATGCGAATTTTAGACGCAGCAGCGCGACGCTTGGACGTGCCTATCGAAAAGGTAATGATCAACATTGAACGATATGGCAATACAAGCGCAGCAAGTATTCCGCTGTGCCTGTGGGAATGGGAACCCAAACTGAAAAAAGGCGATAACCTGATTTTAGCCGCTTTTGGTGCAGGTTTTACCTGGGGCGCTTCCTATCTAAAGTGGGGATACGATACAATTAAGAATTAAGAATTTTCAATTATCATGCTTCATCGTTCCGGTTTTGTGAACATCGTAGGGAACCCCAATGTGGGTAAGTCGACCTTGATGAACCGCTTAGTAGGCGAGCGCCTTTCGATTATCACCTCGAAAGCACAGACTACAAGGCATCGTATATTGGGTATCGTTAATACCGAATCGATGCAGATAGTCTATTCGGATACGCCGGGCGTGTTGCAACCAAACTATAAGCTGCAACAATCGATGCTGCATTTTTCGGAATCGGCTTTAGACGATGCGGACGTATTGCTTTATATGACCGATACGGTTGATATGACCGATAAAAATGAAGATTTTTTGCATCGCGTACAAAAAGCCGAATGTCCTGTTTTGTTGCTGATTAACAAAATAGACCAAACAAACCAGCCAGCATTGGAACAATTAGTTTCTACATGGCATGAACTGTTACCGAAAGCCGAAATCTATCCGATAGCGGCGCTGACTGGTTTTAATGTGGACGTCGTCCGTAAACGCATCGAAGCGCTCATCCCGCCTTCGCCGCCATTTTTTGAAAAAGACGCCATGACCGACCGACCGGCCCGGTTTTTTGTAACGGAGATCATACGCGAAAAGATTCTACTGTATTACCAGCAAGAGATACCCTACTCGGTTGAGGTAGTCGTCGAACAGTTTAAAGAATCCACGACAAGGATTGATATAAAATCAGTTATCATCGCCGAGCGTGAATCACAGAAAGGTATCCTTATAGGACATCGCGGACAGGCATTGAAAAAGGTCGGAACCATGGCGCGAAAAGACCTGGAGAAGTTCTTCGCTAAGCAAATATTCCTCGAAATGTTCGTAAAAGTGGAAGATGACTGGCGTAACCGCAACAACCTGTTACAAAAATTCGGATATGCAACTAATGATTAGTGGTTAGTGGTTAATGGTATAGGATTATTTTCCAATTCTCAATTTTTAATTAATATGAGCGTAGTAGCAATCGTAGGACGTCCCAACGTCGGCAAGTCGACCTTATTTAACCGCTTGACACAAACGCGGCAAGCTATTGTTAATGAAGAGGCAGGCACGACGCGCGACCGTCAGTATGGCAAGGTCGAATG
>CAYUAK010000112.1:0-3019 GCA_964442765.1 uncultured Tannerella sp.
GCCTTTTCGCTTCTGGTCAGTCAAGTAATTGTTCGTTTCAACAAACGCTTGCATATTTTGCAAGCGTTTGTTATAATATATGCGACAACAAGTTTCTGAAAATTGTCCCCAAAGGAGATTTTACTGTGAAGGGCTTAATCGAACGTAAAGCGTATTTAGACCAACTCTGTATGTGGCAGCAAGAAGAAATGATCAAGGTAGTAACCGGTGTCCGTCGGTGCGGAAAATCTACGCTGTTCGATTTATATATTGAACGGTTGAAAGCAGACGGCGTGACCGATGAGCAAATCGTTTTTGTCAATTTAGAGGACGATGATTATTCTGAACTTCTGGACCATAAGAAACTGCATCAATATGTGAAAGAACGCATTTTAAAAGACAAATGGACCTATGTCTTTATAGACGAGATTCAAAACTGCAAGGAATACGAAAAGACCGTATCCAGTCTGTTTCTTCGGAAAAATGTAGATATTTATATTACGGGATCAAGCGCCTATATGCTGTCGGGCGAGCTTGCAACCAAGCTGACCGCCCGGTATATCGAAATAGATATGCTGCCGCTGTCCTTTCCCGAATACAGTGAGGCGGTGAAAAACCCCGATAAGCGCGAACGCTTCTATCAATACATGAATATGGGCGCTTTTCCTTATGCTGCCCGTTTTGTAGACAACTCACTGGCGCACAGCCAATATTTAGAAGGGATTTACAACACAGTTTTAGTCAAAGACGTCATGACGCGGGAAGGGCTTAATGATATTACGCTGCTAAAGTCAATCGCAAGCTTTTTGGCAAGCAATGTTGGCAGCCCGGTTTCCGCCAAGAAAATAGCAGATACGCTGACGTCGGCCGGCCGGCCTACGGGTTCCGCCACGGTTGATACCTATTTAGAAGCGCTCACCGACGCCTATCTCTTCTATAAAGTGAACCGCTATGATATAAAAGGACGGATGCACCTCAAAACCGAAAGCAAGTATTATATTTGCGATACGGGTCTGCGGAATATGATTCTTGGAACACAGGGCAAGGATATCGGCCATCAAATCGAAAACATCGTTTATCTGGAACTGCTGCGGCGCGGCTATACCGTCAACATCGGCAAGTCCGGCCGAGGCACCGAGGTTGACTTTGTTGCCGTCCGGGACAAGAAAACAGAATATGTTCAGGTTTCGGCGTCCGTGCTGGATGAAAATACTTTGGAACGCGAGCTTGCGCCGTTAAAGCAAATCAAAGACAATTATCCGAAGTATTTGATAACACTGGATGATTATGTGGGAGATCATGACGGGATACAACAGGTCAATCTGATTGATTGGCTATACAAGGCCTAACAAAAAGCGTAGAATACACAGGCGCGGTCTGACTTTCCATATTGTATTATTTGGTGTTGAGTTGCACCGTCTTGTTTTAACCCATAAGCTGTAAATAAAAGCTGTACAGAAATTTTGAGTTTTGACACAAACGGCGCAAAGCGTTGATATTGCTGGGTTTTCAGAGGGTCGCAAAACGGTTTGCAAGCGCGGTTTCGGATACATGGGGTTCAAGAGGCCGCAGGTTCGACTCCTGTCACTCGGCCCCCCAAAAAAAAGGAAAAAGCCTTGTAAATCAAGGCTTTTTCCTTTTTAAGATGTACGAACACAAAGAATAACAAAAACCGAAACCGGGCTAATGCCTGCGGCAAAAATAACTCCCGCATATAAATAGCGAAAAATGGTGAAAAAAGACTTGACAAACGCACTACGTTATGTTAACATATCCAACATAAATATGCAGACATAGCACTGGAATTTCTTTCCAAAAGCCGAAACAGGCAGGATGTGCAAAGGTAACATAATTTTTTTGCTGGATATTATTGGAAACTGACAGCGCGTTTGTAACGTCGGATAAATCGACAGGCAAACCGCTTTTGCACGCAAAGAAAACCAAACAAAAAAATCAATAAATTTATCATATTAGATTATATACATATATAATATTGAACCAAAATCATGTAGGGGCGATTATCAATCGCCCGCACGAGAATCCCCCCGGCTCTGCGGAGCCACCCCCCTTTAACAAGGGCGGGCAGGGGAACGCACCAAGCCCCGTAGGGGGCGGTTTCCATGCCGCCCCGCAAATGAGCCCCGTAGGGGACGGCGTCCTCGACGTCCCGCAAACGGTCTCTGTAGGGGTCGATGCCCACATCGACCCACACGAATCAACCCACAACCCACAAACCAGCAACCAAAAAAAGCAACCAAAATACAAACTCAAAAAAACCAGGAGGTCCACACACATGAAAAATCTTTACACCTCGACAATCGGCAGCTTCTTTGCGGAGAGAAAACGCAAGAGGCTTGTTTGCGCTGTCTTTATGCCGCTGCTGCTTGCCGCGGTCATGCTGACGGCGCTGTTTTCGGCGACGCCCGCGCTCACCGCGCCCGGCGACGTCACCGGCACCAAAACCACCACCGCGCTGACCGGTAACGGCTATGTCGCAAATAACACCAGCGCGAAGTTTACTTCCGGCGCAGTTGCCTATTACTATGAGGTCAACAGCGGCCAGACTAATCAGGGAGACGCCGCCTGGTGGCTCACAAGCACAACAAACTCGAGCCAAAAGTATATAGGACAGTGTATGGATCTTAACAAAGGCAGTGTAGACACCCCCTGCACCTTTGTGTATAAGGCGCCGAACAACCACACCGCGTCGGCGATGGCTTATGTTCTTATGTGGGGACGCCTAGGCACCGGCGCTCAGGCGGGATATGCAGTGAGGGACAATAACGCGCTGAACGCGTTATTGGGTCTAACCCTTCCCACAACCAATTGGTATATGGAAGTGGTATTAGAAACGGCTCACTGGTATTTTATCGATTACGAGAAGTATCCCGGTCAATTCCCGGACTGTGACAGCTATACAAACGGAACCACCTTTTACAACGCGTTCCCGACAAGCGTGTTCGACGGAACCAACAATGTTGACTTCAAGAAAGTCTTCGAAGATGGTATGGCGAGTATAGTTAAAAATCTGGGATCATAC
>CAYUAK010000113.1:0-1571 GCA_964442765.1 uncultured Tannerella sp.
AACAGTTACGAGGAAGCAGAAGAGCTTTGTAAACGCGAGCCGTTTGTTGTCGAGGGCTATGTGACTTACAAGCTCATGTCTTTGCAAGTGGGGAACAGGGAAAACAATTATTTGCTATAAGCAAGAAAAGGTTGGCGAGAGAAAGTATGAAAACGGACGTGCCGGAATTAGTGTTTCCGACTCGCAATGATTTTCGCGGATGGCTGTCAGAAAACGCGGAAACAAGCAACGGCGTATGGCTCATATTCGGAAAGGACAAGATTGTCGTCACTTTGACTGCCAACGAAGCGTTGGAAGAAGCCCTGTGCTTCGGTTGGATCGACGGACAGATGAAAAGCATTGACGAAACGAAATATAAAAAATACTTTGCCCGCCGCCAGGCAAAAAGTCCGTGGTCGGAAAAGAATAAAATGATTGTAACGGCCTTACGTGAAAAAGGCCTTATGACGGAGGCAGGAGAAAAAGCGGTTCAAACGGCAATCAGCAACGGAACATGGAACGCGCCAAAGCGCAGCCCCATTACCGACGAACAGATTAAAGAGTTTACCGAAAAACTGAAAGGCATATCCCCTGCTTACGAGAATTTTACCAAGATGTCACAATCTGTTCGCCTTGCTTATACGGGAAGATACCTCTCGTTTAAGAGCGAGGATGCCAGACAGCGTGATTTTGAGAGGATAGTGGCCAGGCTTAATCAAAACTTGAAGCCAATGTAGAAGAAATAGTATACTTGATAATACAGATGAAGAAAGACAGCAATGTCATCGACTTTCTATTGTCCGGATAAGGTTTGTAAAGAAACCTTATGATACCTCACTTGTCGATTGAGATAATTTGCTCCCCGAAACGTATTTCTAATAGTAAACATATACTAAACCGGCACGCTCTTTGCATAGAGGTTATCTGGGCAACAATCGATATCAAAAGGCCAATGAACCGTGCCAAAAGCAACGCTGGCGGATAAAAAAAAGGTTCTATTCTGCAGCCGTCGATACATGGGTAGGTTTAATAATGGCCGCGTGTCAAAAAGCCGTTTTTCGCCATTGGTGAATGTCAAAAGTAATTTATAATCATCATCAGGCACGACGGATACCACGCGAGGGCCCAGCTCCTCCGAACCGGTTATGTATTCTTGCATTTTGTATGCACTAATCAATTCGTTATGATAAATATCATGTTGACGTTGGTGATGATGCAGGCGTTGATGTCGGTACTGATGTTACCGTTGACCGTGGTTCAATATAAATTGAAAACTGTTTAGTGTCCATTTCACCGTTCAACGATACCGATATATATAATGAAAAAATTCCTGTTTCCTTAGGAATGCCACTGATAGTGTTGCTATTGGGGTTGAGATTCAATCCATCAGGTAAGTATCCTCCGACGATTTCCCATTTTACCATATCTTCGGCATCTTTAGTACATTTGAGAGACGCAGTATATACTTCTCCTTCAATACCATTTTCGAGCATCTTTGTTTCAATTAAAACTAACGGCTTACGATCAGGTGAAGAAACAAAAATTGAAACACAAATCAAAGATACAAGAAGAAATCCAAACGAACCAGCAAA
>CAYUAK010000114.1:0-3353 GCA_964442765.1 uncultured Tannerella sp.
TAAGCCGCCGGGTTTTCCTGTAACCTATCAACCACTTTCTGGTCGGTTATTACAATGGATTCATTCGGCGAACCTGCGTGTTCGCCCCTGCCAATTTCTGCCGACACAACCAATTCGATAATATTCAGCAGTTTGCGGGCATCGCCACCCGAAAATCGGAGGATAGCGTCTGTTTCTTTAACTACGATATTTTTTGTTTTCAGTACTACATCCTCCTTGATTGCTTTGTAGAGGAGTGTTAACAGGTCGTCTATATCAAGGGGCTTCAAGACATACACCTGGCAGCGCGAGAGCAACGGACGAATCACTTCAAACGAAGGGTTTTCGGTTGTGGCGCCGATAAGTGTGATAGCGCCCGTTTCGACGGCATTCAACAGCGAATCTTGTTGTGATTTGCTGAAACGGTGTATCTCGTCAATGAAAAGTATCGGCGAGACTGAAGTGTGAAACAACGGATTACTCTTCGCCTTATCAATGACATCTCTGACGTCCTTCACGCCGGCACTGATAGCGCTGAGCGTATAAAATGGCGTATCGAGTTTATTAGCAATGATTTTCGCCAAGGTTGTTTTACCGACGCCCGGAGGCCCCCACATAATAAAAGAGGGTACACGACCGGATTCTATCATCCGACGCAGGACGGCCTGTTCGCCTACAATATGTTTCTGCCCAATATAATCATCGAGTCTCTTAGGGCGTAATCGCTCTGCTAACGGCTGGTTCATCTGAATTGAAATTAGTAAACTTATTTCTTTAGAAAACCGTATTTGTATACTTCATTGTTTGTCTTTATTGGTGCAAAAGTACATCTTATTTTCTACTTTGCAATTACAGTTACATTTTTTTTACTAATTTTGCACTTTTCCTCCCCCTTTGAAATTATATTGGATTGAAGAATTGCAAAAGAAAAATATATGAGAAAAGACATCCTATCGCCCCAACATCCCCCTGCCCCCTTCAAAGGGGGAGAAAAGGGGGCATTGATTGCCGACAAATTACAGATATCTGAAAATCAGGTGTCTAATACGATTCGTTTATTAGACGATGGAGCAACGATACCTTTTATCAGTCGCTACCGGAAAGAGCAGACCGGCAGATTGGACGAAGTGAAAATTGCGGAGATAGCCGACGAATACAGGCGCCTTCAGGAAATCGAAAAACGAAAGGCGACAATCGTCTCGACGATAGAAGAGTTGGGTCAGATGACCGAAGAGCTGAGAGCCCAGATAGAAGTTACCTGGTCGTCTATCGAATTGGAAGACCTCTACCTGCCGTTCAAACCCAAACGACGTACCCGGGCACAGATAGCACGGGAGCAAGGATTAGAGCCTTTAGCAAAAATTATTTTTTCACAGAGGCCATTTGAGGTAGAGGAAATAGCTAAAAAGTTTATTTTGGAAAACAATACTCTTCCTCAACATCCCCCTGCCACCTTCAAGGGAGAAAAAGAGGGGGAGGTGATGACAGTGAAAGATGCGTTATCGGGTGCACGCGATATTATTGCTGAATGGATAAACGAACATAGCGGAGCGCGTAATCGACTTCGTTCGTTTTTTGAGCGAGAAGCGATTATTTATAGCCGAGTAGTGAAAGGAAAAGAAACAGAGGGTGATAAATACCGCGATTATTATGATTTCAGTGAGACTTTGCGGCGCATTGCTTCCCACCGTTTATTAGCCATGCGACGCGGCGAAGCGGAGGGGTTTTTACGGATAGATATTTCGCCGGATGAGGCGCTTGCCATCGAGCTATTGGAACGATTGTTTGTGAAATCGGATAATGAGGCAGGTCAACAGGTTCGGTTGGCTGTTGCCGATAGCTATAAGCGATTATTGAAACCCTCTATTGAAACGGAGTTTGCACAATCGAGTAAAGAAAAAGCGGATAAGGAGGCAATACGTATTTTTGAAGACAATCTGCGTCAGTTGTTGCTATCGCCGCCGTTAGGGCAGAAACGTATCCTAAGCATCGACCCCGGCTATCGAACTGGCTGTAAGATAGTCTGCTTAGACGAACAGGGCAACCTGCTGCATAACGAAACCATCTATCCGCATCCGCCACAGAATGAACGCTCCCAAGCTATGAAAAAGATAGCCCATTTAGTTGAACAATTTAAGATACAGGCTATTGCAGTAGGCAATGGAACGGCTGGGCGCGACACAGAACAGTTGGTGCAAAATATACGTTACGACCGTAAAGTGCAGATATTCAGTGTCAGCGAGAACGGGGCAAGTATTTATTCGGCATCGAAAATAGCCCGTGAAGAGTTCCCGCAATATGATGTGACTGTGCGTGGAGCGGTGTCGCTCGGCAGACGGTTGATGGACCCGTTAGCCGAATTAGTAAAGATTGACCCTAAGTCGATAGGTGTCGGACAGTATCAACATGATGTGAATCAAGCTGCATTAAAGAATGCACTCGACAAGACGGTTGAGTTGTGCGTAAACAGGGTAGGGGTAAACGTGAACACAGCAAGCAAGTATCTGCTGACTTATATCTCAGGGATAGGCCCAGCGCTTGCACAGAACATCGTCAATTATCGCGCAGAATCTGGGATGTTTACTTCGCGGCAAAGCCTGATGAAGGTACCCAAGATGGGCGCTAAGTCGTTTGAACAGTGCGCCGGTTTTCTGCGAATACAAGGCGCTATGAATCCGCTCGATAACTCGGCCATTCATCCGGAGAGCTATCACATAGTAGAAAAAATGGCCGACGACTTACATTGCAGTGTCTCCGACCTGCTCGCCGATGAATCTTTGCGCAAACAAATTGTCCTTGAACATTACATAACGGAAACGGCTGGGTTTCCTACCTTGCAGGATATTATTATAGAACTGGGCAAACCGGGACGCGACCCCCGCGAGACCATTCGTGTTTTTGAGTTTGACCCAGCGATAAAAACCATCAAAGACCTCCGTGATGGCATGGTCTTGCCGGGTATCGTGACCAATATAACCAAGTTTGGGGCATTTGTCGACATCGGAATCAAAGAAAACGGACTTATCCACGTGTCGCAGTTAGCCGACCGCTTTATCAGCGACCCTACCGAAGTGGTGTCGATGCACCAACATGTGTCAGTCAGTGTGCTGGAAGTAGACGAAGCCCGTAAACGGATAGGACTAAAGTTAATAAACAATTAAGAGAACGTCCCTAAAAGTCATTTGTTCTAACCGCAAGGATGCAAAGGTTTTTTAGCAAGGAACCCGATATTAAAATAAGAGTCCACTCCAAAAAGTCAAAATACTTTACCACAAAGTGCACAAAGGGAATTCACGAAGAACACAAAGTACTGTAAAACAGTTTATTTTCTTTGTGAACTTTGTGATAACTTTGTGCCCTTTGTGGTTCAAAAC
>CAYUAK010000115.1:0-3860 GCA_964442765.1 uncultured Tannerella sp.
TGTTCGGAGGGGTTACGCGGAACTCAAACTTGCCGTTGATGCCTGAAGGGGTGTCGGACGTGCCGGCTGACGCGGGGACGAAGGTGAAGACAACGATGGGCAAGTTCAATTAGTAAATGCAACTTTTGGGGGTGCAATTGCGGTCAAATTTTTTCATTTTTGTTGATAATTGGAAAAATTGTTGTATCTTGCGGCTTAATTATGGACAATTTTTGTAACGCGTAATTTGTAATAACCTTATAATATTTGTATTAGATGAAACCGATTTGTTTTTTTCTAATTTTTTGTGTTGCCTTTTCAGGGAAAGGGTTATTGCAGGCACATTTAAAATCCATCACAGAACAGGATGTGCGTGCACGTACCGTAGCTGCACACCTCCGATTGTTTTTAACCGAAACGAGGATTAACGAGTTGAAAGAACAGTACAAGCAAGATACTGTCTTACAGCGGTATGTGAGTAATCTGTTGTCGGCGGCAGATGATGTTATTAATAGACCCCCTATGCATAGAGTGATACCGGACGGGTTGCGCCTGTTGGCTACCAGCCGGGACTGTCTTGGACATATCCTAACTTTAGGAACTGCATAGAGATGGACAAAGGACGCCAAATTCGAAATAACTATTATTAAATTTTTTAAATATGAGAAAGAAATCATTTTTTTTGCTTGGCATAATTGCCATTGTTATAATCGCGTGTGATTCTAAACAGGAATCAATGGAATCATTAATCAAAGACCGTCTGAACCGTGCATCGCAACACTACCAACTGATGGCTGCGTCGCTGAAAGGCCAGCCGGGTAAGCTGCCCCGTTCGATAGACGCTAACGGAAATCTAATCACCAGTAACTCCGATTGGTGGTGTAGCGGGTTTGTTCCGGGAACGTTATGGTACTTGTATGAACATACCAAGGACCAGACCTTATTAAACTATGCGAAGGACTATACCGCGCGTATTGAGAAAGAGCAATACAATAGAGGTACGCATGACCTTGGTTTCATGCTTTACTGTAGCTTCGGCAACGGCTTTCGTCTTACAGGCGATAACTCGTACCGCAGCATCATGCTTAACGGCGCAGAATCGCTTAGCTCCCGTTTCAAACCGGTGGTGGGCTGTATACAGTCATGGGGATCAAACCGACAATGGCAGTTCCCTGTTATTATCGACAACATGATGAACCTTGAATTTCTTTTCTGGGCTTCCAAGGCTTCGGGTAATCCCAAGTACCGGGATATCTGTATCTCACATGCCGATGTGACTATCCGGGAGTTTTTCCGCCCCGACTACAGTACGTACCATGTCGTTTCGTTTGATACGATTACTGGACAGCCAGAAAAGAAAAATACCCATCAGGGCTACTCCGACGCATCGGCATGGGCGCGCGGTCAGTCGTGGGGTTTTTACGGTTTTGTGGTGATGTATCGCGAAACTAAAAATGCCAAGTATCTTGAACAGGCCAAACGGATAGCTAACTTTTTGCTTAACCATCCCAACCTGCCTGCCGATAAGATTCCATATTGGGACTATAACGCCCCCGATATCCCTAACGCTTTGCGCGATGCTTCGGCAGGGGCTATCATGGCATCAGCGCTGATAGAGTTGAGCGGTTATGTAGATACTGAGCTTGCAAAGGAGTATTTGAGCGTGGCCGAGACGCAATTGCGCACCCTCTCGTCGCCCGATTATTTTGCCGAGAAGGGTACCAATGGAAATTTCATCCTGAAACATTGTGTCGGTCATTTGCCCGGACGCTCCGAAGTGGATGTGCCGCTAACGTATGCCGATTATTATTATGTAGAAGCGTTGTTAAGATTTCAGGCAACGCTGAAAAAGAAATAGGAAAGCAAGTTGCAAGTTTGCGCCAAGTTAAAAAATATGTTTATGAGAAAAATTTTGTATGCTGCCGCATTTTTGTTAGTGATGATGGCGGCTTCTGCCCAGCAGGAACAGAACCTTATGAGCAGCAAATACTCGATACAGGAATTACAAAACATTTTAGTGTCGCAAGCCCAATGGACACCCTTCCCCCGGTTGGATGACCGGGCTGGATGGGCGCGCGCCGACCGTTGTATGATGGATAGTTACATCCAAGCGGCGGAGCGGTATCTCGACTATAACTGGCCGACAATCCCTGCTACGCTGTCGCTGCTTATTGTCCGTACAGGCAACCGCAGCGAGTACCAGACGGTCAGCTACCAGCGAAGGACGGCATTGGGTACCTTGCTGTTAGGCGAGATAGCCGAGAACAAAGGCCGGTTTGTCGACCAGATAATCAACGGTATATGGGCAATATGCGAGGAATCGTGGTGGGGGGTGCCGGCACATCTGCCCAAATCAAAGGAAATCTCCGGGCTAATGGATGTGTCGAAACCTTTCGTTGACCTTTTTGCTGCTGAGACGGGCGCACTTCTTTCGTGGGTCGATTATTATATGGGCGCTAAGTTGGATGCCGTCTCGCCGCAATTACGTAAACGCATCTACAATGAGGTCAATTACCGTCTGATGGAGCCGCTGATGAATCAATATCACGGATGGATGGGTAAGACAGCGAGCGGACGCGGCCCTAACAACTGGAATCCGTGGATATGTTCTAACTGGATCAACTTCGTTTTGCTGCTTGAGAAAGATAACACCCGACGCGCTACGATGATAGCTAAGGCCCTAAAGACGCTCGATGAGTTTATCAATCCCTATCCGAATGATGGCGGCTGTGATGAGGGGCCAAGCTATTGGGGCGCCGCTGCCGCTTCGCTCTATGACAACATTGCGATGCTTAACCTTGCCAGCAGCGACGCTTTTCGGTATGTTTATGAGGATGAACGGTTTCGCAATATGGGACGGTTTATCTACCGTGCGCAAATTAACGAGGACTTTTTCCTCAATTTTGCCGACGCTGACCCTAAACCGGGAATAGCCGCTTCGATGGTTTACCGCTACGGCAAAGATATCAATGACCAGGATATGATGGGGTTCGGCGCTTTTTACCGTCGCGTAGATGGTAACTCATTTACCAGGGCACATTTTTTTCGTAACTTCTTTGAGTTGTTTATGCAGGAAGAGTTTCAAAAAGCGCCACAACGCCTGCCATTTCCGAAGGATGTATGGCTGCCTGACCTGCAGGTGATGGTAGCGCGCGACAAGGGTGGAACAACCGATGGGTTTTACTTAGCTGCCAAAGGCGGAAATAACGATGAGAGCCATAACCATAATGACATCGGTAATTATGTAGTCTTCTATGAAGGCTTGCCGCTGCTGATTGACGTCGGTCGCGGCAACTATACACTGCGTACATTTGACGGCGCGCGAAGGTACGAAATCTGGTTCAACTGTTCCGACTTCCATAATGTGCCAACCGTGAACGGAGCTACACAACCAGCGGGCATCACTTTTGCCGCTTCGGACGTCAAGTATAAGGAGAGCAAAGCATCTGTCACCTTCTCATTAGATATAGCCAAAGCATATCCCCTCGACGCCGGTATCGTGTCATGGAAACGCGCTATAACTCTCAACCGTGGCAAAAATGTGTTGATAAATGATGTGGCCGACTTGAAAAAAGCGACCTCCGTGGTTCAGCATCTGATGACGTGCCATCCCGTCGAAATATTAAAACCCGGCGAAGTGACGATTCATTTCAAAAACAAAGAAGGAAAAAAAATTGACTTTGTCGTCAGCTATAATCCCGTACAAATGACGGCTAAGGTGGAAAAAGTAAAACTCGAAACGGAAGAAGACCAAGGAATACTCGCTAAATGGGGTGACACAATTTACCGGATTAACTTCGATGTGACAGCGCCTAAAACGAAAGATTCGTTCCGGTTTGAGATAAAGAAAAAGTAAATTAAGAACATCCCCCTGCCCCCTT
>CAYUAK010000116.1:0-9564 GCA_964442765.1 uncultured Tannerella sp.
GCATCAGTTCCCTCTTTAACTACGTAGTAGTTCAACCCGCTACGGGGTTGAGGATTCGGGTGGCACATCTACCCTGAGTGACGCTTCGCTTACTCAGGGTTATCCATGTCAGTCTCCTACGGAGACCTGAGTAATTACAAACAGAATATAGCTCATTTCGGAAATAAAAAAGCAAGCTTTTTGTATTTCTCTCAATTGTCGCTATATTTGTCGCCGCAAATATACAGGTATGATACTTGATGAAATAAAATCTATTATTGAAAAGGAGGCCGATGCCGTCCGCGCTATTCCTGTTTCCGATTCATACGACAAGGCTGTGAATCTGATAGTTGAACATATCCATAGACGGGGTGGCACCTTGATTACAAGCGGTATGGGAAAAGCCGGCCTGATAGCTATGAATATAGCGACGACCTTTAGTTCGACCGGAACGCCGGCTTTTTTTCTTCATCCAAGCGAGGCTCAACATGGCGATTTAGGTATCTTTCGGCCTAACGACTTGATGTTGCTTATCTCCAATTCGGGGAAAACGCGCGAGTTGGAAGAATTAGTCAGCTTAGCTAAAGGGCTTGTGCCGGATGCTAAATATATCCTCATTACTTCCAACCCCGATAGTCCGTTGGCTATTAGGGCGGATCTTTGCTTATTAACAGGTGCGCCCACCGAAGTTTGCCCGTTAGGACTGACGCCAACGACCTCAACAACCGTTATGACTGTGATAGGCGATTTGCTTGTAGTTAACGTGATGAAAAGGATAGGATTTACGAATGAAGACTATGCGAAACGACACCACGGAGGGTATCTGGGAGAGAAAAGCAGAGAGCAGATATAGTGGTTAATGAAATCTAAACTACAATGAAGACATACAGAAAAGAACTATGGATTGAAACGAAACGTCGCCGGCAGTTAATAAACATTACGCCGGACGTAATACAATGTCTGAAAGAAAGCGGTATCAAAGAAGGACTGCTGCTTTGTAACGCCATGCACATCACAGCAAGCGTTTTTATAAATGATGACGAGAGCGGGTTGCATCACGACTTCGAGGTATGGCTCGAAAAATTAGCGTCCGAAAAGCCCTATAGCCTATACCAGCACAATGGCTTCGAAGATAATGCGGATGCGCATATCAAACGAACACTGATGGGACGTGAAGTAGTTGTTGCCGTTACGGAGGGGAAACTCGATTTCGGAACCTGGGAGCAAATTTTTTACGGAGAGTTCGACGGTATGCGACGCAAACGCATACTTGTCAAGATTATCGGGGAGTAATCCATGAGTCCACTCCGAAAAATATTTTTAACCACAAAGAACACAAAGCTAACACAAAGGACACAAAGAAAAGAATCTGTATTACAACACATTGTGCACTTTGTGAAATCTCTTTGTGTACTTTGTGGTATAACTTTTTGTTTTACAAGAGTGGACTCACTATATAGATTAAGTGAAAAAGATGAGAAATTTACAGAGTTGATTGACTTAAATGTCTATATCAGCAAAAAAAATATTGGATAAAAGAATATTGAGTCCACTCCGAAACAAGCAAAGGTCATCATTACCTAACACTTTTTTATCGTTGGGGACGCATAGAGAAGTTAGCAAGCAGCGGTTTGGGCGGAATTTTGCCGTTGTCCATAGCGGCAGAGAGTGCAAGGCAGGCAATAATAGCGGAGTTATACTGCAGGTCGGTAATAATCAGACGCTCGTAGGTATCCATAAGGGTGTGATAGCCGCGGCCATACTCCAAATTATCCTGAATAAACTGAAATGCCGGCAACCCTATACGATTGAACGAGAGATGGTCGGTGCCGCCGGTTGTGCGGGGCGACAGGACGCCGAACTCTAACGTCTCTAACGGTTTGTTCCATTCTCTAAAAAAGGGGAAAGCCATGTCGTTTTCTTCTAAATAGATGCCTCTGAACTTGCCTGAACCGTTGTCCATATTGAGGTAGAGCGCAAACTGTTCAAAGCCTTTCCTGGGTTTATTTTCATCGACGTTATACAGATAAGCCTGCATATATTCCCTGGAACCTATCAACCCCTGTTCTTCGCCTCCCCAGAGGGCTATTCGGATAGTACGGCGCGGTTTGACGCCAATCTCTTTGATGATACGCAAGGCCTCCATCATCACAGCGCATCCGGAGGCGTTATCGGCGGCGCCAGTACCGCCATGCCATGAATCAAAATGCCCGCCTATTAGCACAACCTCATCTTTCAACTTGGGGTCGGTACCGGGTAGCTCGGCAATCACATTGTTGATAACAGGGTTGTTGTAAAACTCATTCCGAACTTCCACCTCCATGGAAACGGGTATTTTTTGATTGACAAGTCGCACCATACGGCTATGCGCTTCTACCGGAAGCACTAACTCGGCCGTCGGCTCCGGATCGCCAGGCCGATAGGAAACACTTACCGAGCGAGGCACATTAAATGAGCCGCTTCCACTGATAAGGACGGCCGGTTTTTCTTCTGCCAGCAGATTACGTATCCCCTGCTGCAGGCCTTGCTGTCCGCCGGCCTGCTGTCCGCCGGTACGCGCCTGTGCAGCCTGTGGACGAGAATCTGTAGCTAATTGTTCCAAACGCTCATTAGTCAAACGTGTGGCAAAAGGGGTAAATTGCATCTCATACCTTGATGTTTCGGGCATCAGGACAATCTGGTTTCCTATTTTGCCTTTAAACTTCTCAATGTCTTCCACTCTATTAATATCCAACAAGATAACCTCGCCTTTTACCAACCCGTTTGTACTCCCAGACCAAGCCTTTGGCGTAGCCATGAAGTTGCAGTAGTAAGGGGCTGTCATAGCTGCATACGTCTTGAGGTTATCCCATCCACCACGTGGAAAATCGGCAGCTTTTTCGATACGCGCATTGGTAAAGCCCATTGCGGTGAGCTTTTCTTTTGCCAGTATTTCCGACCGTTCACAAAGTTTGGAGGCTGCAAGGCGAGGCCCTGCATAGTCGGTCAAGTAAAAAACAATGGATTGAATCTGCGAGCGCTGAAATGCTTCGCGTTTAATTTTAAACACCACTTCTTCGGGTAACGACTGCTGCGAAAGCACGGCAGTTACGAAAAATAATAAACATAATAAGCTGATAAATAGTTTTTTCATAAGTTATAGTATAAATATTTTGGCTACAAAGTTACTCTTTTTTTTAAAAAAGTAAGAAAGGATTCAAAGCCGAGAGTGCATTTGACTGTCCTAAAGTCGTCCTGTATTTCCGGTGATTACTTCTTCCAGCTACCTAAAAAAAGGATGCCGTTGTTACATTGGGCTATATCTGCGGCAACGGCACGAAGCGTTAAACATGAAATAAAAATGTTGAATAATTATATTACCTTTGAAGGGGGTACGCGGATTTGAAAATCCGAGCGAGCAGGGATTATTCGCCGGAGGGGGGGGCGGCGTCTTTTCCGGCGCCCCATTGTTTATTCGGACGGGCGCCCATTTCGAGTTCTAAGATGCTGCCGTTTACAAGGTCGTTGTGCGTAAACCAAGTCTTGTTCCAGGGCTGGCCGTTCAGCTTGGCCGATTGGATGTATTTATTGCTCCACGAAGAATTCTTTGCAATGATAGAAAAAGTCTTCCCGTTATCTAACCGGATAGTTACTTTGCTGAAAACGGGGCTGCCGATATTATACACGGGAATGCCTGCCGATACGGGGTAGAAACCCATCAAAGAAAATGCAACAAAGGCCGACATGCCGCCGCCGTCCTCGTCGCCCGGAATACCCATCAGGTCGTTGCGAAACCAGCTTTCCATAACCATCCGGATACGTTTTTGTGTTTTCCAAGGCTCGCCGGCATAATTGTACAGGTAAGGGATATGGAAACTGGGTTCGTTACCCGCCGAATACTGGCCGATGTTACCGGTAGCGTCCGGCTGAACGGCATAATATTGCCACTTTGACATGGAAATATCGGTCGAAAACAGTCTATCTAATTTATTAACAAAAGGTTGTGCGCCTCCAAAAAGGTCTATCAGGTCGGATATACGGTGATGTACGTCCCAGATATAGGTCCATGCATTGTTTTCATCATAATACTCCCGCGAACCGACGCCTCCCGCAAGCTCATAGTTAAATGGTTCGATAAAACGTCCGTCTTTGTCCTTCGGATGGAAAAACCCTGTCTCTTTATTAAATAGATTGCGGTAGTTGTACGAGCGTTTCAAGAAAAACTTATAATCGTCGGTTTTTCCTAACGATTTAGCTAACTGGGCGATACACCAGTCGTCGTAAGAAGCAGCCAGCGTAACGGCTACCGATTGACGTTTTTCAAATGTATGCACGGCGGATACCGTCTCTGCTTCATCGGGCCACAAGGCAGGGAACCATCCTTTTTCGTTATAGAAGTCATCTAACTCCGTCTTTGGCGCCCGTCTCCACGGGATAATCGTTTCGGTAAGAACCGTATTTTTCATCCCCTCAAATGCTTTGGATACATCAAACTTCAGGTTTTTACTTAACGCGTCGGCGAAGACTACTGCAGCATGGTTGCCGTTCATCGCATGACCATCGCCGCTCACACCAGGAAAGGTAGGCATCCAACCTTCGGGCGATTGCTCGCACATACGGATGTACGAAGCAAGTTTCTCTTCCTGGGCAGCGGGGCTGAGGATAGTCTGAAGCGGGTGTAATGCGTGATAAGTGTCCCAAACCCAATCGTCAGTCCAGAAAGGAACGCCGCCATCGTCGTGTACCTGCCGGTCGAAAGCAGAATAATATTTTCCGTCTTCCGAAATATTTATCATCCGCTCATGCGAACGATAAAGAGCGGTGTAGAAGACCGTTTTTTGGTTTTCAGTACCCCCTTCCACTTTTATTTTGCCTAACACTTTGTTCCATTCATAGCGCGCATTTTTAGCAATACGCTCAACATCAAAGTCAGGTATTTCCTTCTCTAAGTTCTTTTTGGCCTGCTCAGCGCTGATATATGAGATGCCGTAGCGTGCCTTCACATATCTCAGTTTAGGATCGAATTGCGCATAAGCAGCCTGCCGCCTGCCGACGTCTTTTTTCCCCGTTTGAACAGGCGTTTGGTCAAACTCCAAATAAAAATAGTGCCTTGTATTATTATTGAAATTTTCAAAACCGCTGAATCCTTTCCCTTCTATGTTTATCTCACCGCCCGAAACTGTCCGGAGCAGGATACAGCGTTGCCCCTGCGCCTCGAAGGTGAAGGAGTAAATAGCAGACTTAGCGGCAGGCGCAAAATCGACTAAGACATCATGATCGTCAAAGAAAACCGAGTATCGGTAAGGAGTAGAGACTTCGTGGTCATAGCGATAGTTAGCGTTAGGGTCAGGCTCTATGTTGCCGCCAAAAGGCATTAACAAGAGCGCATCGCCCGACCTGTGCGAAGGCACGTTCAGTGGTAAGCCCCGCATCCTGTCGGTAACAAACTCCCTGTGAGCGGGATTCATACGCAACATGCTATGGGGTAAATGGGTGGTAGGAAAGGTAGGAACCAGCAATATGCTGATGTTCCCAATACGATTATTGACATAATCAACCGGCTCCTTCATTGGTCGGCAACTCGCTAAGCAAGCGATAAAGACGAGAATTAAAATTTTATTTTTCATAATTATTCTTTTTAGTCCCCCCTTTCAAGGGGGCAGGGGGATGTTATTAATACTATTTAAACCATGCTTCATAATGTGGAGACAGTTCGAAGATACCGCCACTCCGGTTGTAGTAATCTTTGTCTAAGTTAAAGACGCCGTTCATAGTTTTAGCCCACGATGCGTCCGATGTGGGATTATAGGACAGCATCTTGCTCCAATTAACATAATTTTGGTGTCCGTTTGTCTCTAATAATCCGGTACCTAAGCCGGGAAAAGGCGACAAACGCGCGGCTACATTTTTATTCCATTCCACCAGAATGGGGTTGACGGTCAGGTCGGCTAAGAAACAGGGTATTTTATGCTCGTGCGCAACTTTAGCTATTTTCATTGTCATACTCATGGTTTTAGCGGCGGCTTTCAGCGCGACGGCTTTGTACCCCATCTGTATGCGTTTCAGGGCGTCTACATCGGTGTGAGCGCTTTCGTCGGTGGCGAGTCGAATGCCTAAGTCACTGACATCGATTTCCAACTCTTCGGGGAAGGGCTCCTCTATGATAGCAATCTGGTCGAAAGCGCCGATTTTTTTTGTATGGTCAATAAGTCGTTGCAAGGTTTCTTTTTTCTCATACCGACCATTGGCATCGAAATAGTAGGGTAGCTTCCTATCTTTCGTATGGGTCGTTGTCCGGTGTCCGATAGCCTGATGAATTTCCGTAATACGCGACATGTCCTTTTGTAACATCTCCTCCTGCGTGCCGGGCTGTCCAATCTTTATTTTCATAAAGAAGTATCCGTCGTCCACAGCCTGAACGATTTCGCTGACCGGAATAGCATACGCCATCAACGGGATGCTTGCTACCTTGCTGTGCCGATACGACAGAGCAGGACGGTAAGCAGCAGGTATCAGGTCGTTGAACTTCGTAATACCGTTTTCGGCGGCATAGAGAAGCCAGGCGGCGTTGTCCACTCCTACTAAGGCGTTTAGAACGAAGGTTTTGCGCAGATTGGGGTTACAGGTGATTTTTTTACCGTATTCCCATAGCTCATCTTTTATACTTTCGATGATAAACACGGGCGAATCGAAAGACTGTCCTTTGATCATCTGTAAACCTCTTTCGCCGATGGCAAACAGGATAGCATCGCCTGCGGCGGGCGAATGGGCGGCGAACACTTGGGCATCGCTCCACAAAACATTATGGGTACAAACGCCCACTTTTCGTATGCCGTTTTCACTTTGAAGCATAAAGGCGCTTTGCCATAGCTCGTTCATGTAGCCGCCTTTGAATCCGAAAGGCCGTACCAGCGGCTCGCGTTCAAAGTTGGATGCCGTTTCAGTTATCCGGAACGGTCTCATCGCTTTTTGATTAGGTGATGGCGTGCAAGCGGCCTGCTCTAAACCTACAGTCCCAACCATGGCCATAGCGCTTGCACTCTGAATAAATTCTCGCCGGTTCATGGTGATTATTTTAAATATTTACACAGGGTTTCTACATCTAAACGGACAGCCGGCATGATTTTTTTCGTTCTTTCCCTTGGAGAAAGTTTTTCGTCATCGCCTAAATCATATTCGTAATGAATAGAAAGCGGCCCGTTAATGCCAAATTCTTTACGCATGGCGAAATACCTTGTGAAATCGACAGCACCTGCGCCTAAAGGTACTGATCTGACCGTCCACCGGCCTCGGTTATCCTTGTCATACACATAATCTTTAATACATTCATGTTTGATATGCCCTGCAACTGCCCTAAACCCTAAGGGCCAGGAGTTGATACCCTCTGCGGCGGCATGACGCACATCGTATTGGCATCCAATGTATTGCGGGTCTAAGTCTTTGATTAAATACCACAGGTCCCATACTGGACTTCCCACATTAGCGCCCACATGGTTTTGGTATCCACCCTGCAAACCATACTGAGCGTTCAGTTCGCAAAGTCCTTCCAATTGTTTTTTCACCTTATCCAGATTTTGCATAACCGTCAGTTTGTTATCGTATTGGTAATAGCCTAAACGGTAGTATTTAACGCCTTGTTCGGCCGCGGTTTTAAGGATACGCTCCGTAAAAGGCTCGGAAGCATCGGTGATGGCTGTTACTATCATCGGTATAGTTAAGCCCTGCTTTTGGGCGGCGGTGACAGCAGCCGGCAAGTCACGTTCGACATTTACAGGCAACACATGACCCGCCGGTCGCACCGCTAAGTCGATCCCTTCCAAACCTGCTTCGGCCAGGAACTCAGCTAAGGCATCATATCCCAACCATTGGAATGTTTTGGAGAAAGTGCAAATCCTGTTTTCCGTTTGTGAAGCCGGTTTCGCCGGATAGAAAGCCTTCGTATGTGTGGCAAAAGGCGCCATCATTCCCAAGACAGCGCTTTTGATAACAAATTCTCGGCGGTTCATAATCCGAACATTTTCCACTGGTTACGGTAATTGTAATGCAGCAGTTCGTTGGCTTTGGCGCTGTTGGTAAAGAGTTCCTTTTCGGGATCCCACTGAAGTCGTTCTTTTACTGCTAAGGCAATATTGCCTAAATGTGCAAAACAGGTCGAGCGATGTCCGTCTTCTAACGGACATAAAGGCGTTTGTCGCGATTTGACGCAATTGAGGAAATTGCGCACTAAGGTACCGGTGCTATCTCCACTTGAACCGTCGCTTAATAACACATCTTTCTGAGAGCCTTCTTCGGCTTGCATCAGTTCTCGCCAGGTCTGAAACTGTCCCGCACGGGTGGGTACAATCTTATAACCTCTTTCGCTGGCTAACAGTGTGCCTTTTGTGCCGCGCAGTTCGACTTCGCCCTGTTCAAACAAATTGCCATGGCTTGCTTCAAAGATTGAAAACGTAGCGATAGCGCCTGAAGCGAACTCATATATAACCTCCATCGTATCAGGGATATCGCCGTCGTGTTTGACCGCGTATTTACCGCCGTGCGCGCTGATAGCTACCGGCGCTTTCTCACCCATCATCCAGCGTATCACATCCATAAAATGGACGCCCCAATTACCCATCTGCGAAGAGTAGTCGCTCCACCAGCGGAACTTATAAGGTGCAATGTTGTATTGGTACGGACGGAAAGCCCGCGGCCCTATCCACGTATCCCAGTCGAAATTGGCCGGCGGCGTTTCGGGGTTCATCGTACCGATACCATCGGGGAAAAGGTTACTGGTACGGAAGGCGCGCGCCACCGTTACCTTGCCGATTTTTCCTTCCGGGATTTCTCTTGCCAATTTTTGGTAGGTCGCATTACCCCGCCGGTTCAGTCCGACAGCGACTACCTGCTTGCTGGCAGCCTGCGCTTCCACCATCTTACGACCTTCGCGGATAGTGATAGTAAGCGGTTTTTCTACATAGACATCCTTACCTGCCTGTATAGCAGCAATCGTCTGCAAGGCATGCCAATGGTCGGGAGTAGCTATGGCAACCGCATCGATGCTTTTGTCTTCGAGCAGTTTACGCCAGTCTTTATACAAAGTGGGCTTCTTAGGCAGTTGCTCCCCCATGCGGGGTATCTGTCCGCCTAAGTCCTTGATATAACGCGGGTCAACTTCATCGCGATTACGTGTCAAATACGGTTCGTAGATGTCGCAGAACGCGGCTATTTCGCAGTCGGGATGCGTCATAAACAAACCCAATAACTGCGACCCTCTATTGCCGAGGCCAATAAACCCCATGCGGATTTTGTCGTTAGCGCCGATGACACGTCCTTGTGCAGGTGCTGCAAAAACACTTGCACCAACAGCGCCCGAAGTAAGGCCTGCGGTCAGTACAGCAGTGTTTTTCAAAAACTCTCTCCTTGTCTGATTTTCCATTGTATCTATCTAATTATGAAATATTAATTATTATTTTCTTGAAATTATTAAAAGAAATTTGGATGCAAATATACGTCTATTTTTCAAATTATATCCAATGTCTAAAAAAAAAATATATCTTTGCAGCATCAAATTAATATAAAGCACAAATGTTTCGCACATCATTGTAACGTTTTAACTAACAGACAATA
>CAYUAK010000117.1:0-27247 GCA_964442765.1 uncultured Tannerella sp.
AAAAAAGAAACCATCTGAGAAAAAATATGTTTATAACTTATAATATCCGAAAGAAAAAACAACGGATAGGCTCATTATCACCATGACAGTATCACAAATGTCATATAGGGAAAGTGGAGTATATAATCTGAATTGCTGAAAGATCAGCTTATATGCATACATTATTAAATATTATTCGTACCTTTGCATCTCATTTCATAACCATGAAATCAAAGATGATAGAAAAGACTTTATTATTTGTATTACTTCTTTTTACAGTCAGGATAGCGCTTCCGGCCAGCGAGTTAGCCTATCGTCCGGCATCGTTCATTGATGGCGTAAAGCAGCCGGTACTATCCCTAAACGGGGTTTGGCAATTTCGTTATGTCCAGGCAGGCGCTTGGGAAACCGTTCAAGTACCGGGTGAGTTTGCTATGCAGGGCTTTGCCATAGAGCATGATAAGCCTTATACCTATCGGAAGACATTCGACATCCCGGCCGACTATGCAGGTCGTCGGGTTATCCTCCGGTTTGATGGTGTTTACAGTTATGCCCGCCTCACTATCAATGGAATGTTTGTGCGTGACCATCATGGCGGCTTCACCCGTTGGGAGACCGATGTGACCGATTGGGTACGAGCCGGAAGGAAAAACGACATACAGGTCGAGATTACCGACCGGTTGGACGAGATTTCTTACGCTTCGGGTTATGCCCACCATCCGGTAGGTGGTATCCTTCGCGATGTGACCCTCTTTGCGCTTCCCCAGACACATCTAACCGATTTCTACGTAGAGACGCTATTAGACACCCTTTACCGAGATGCCAAACTGAAAATTGGCTATTCGACGGAAAATTTCAGTCAAGACATGGAAATCGTTTATACTCTTACGGATGATACCGGCGTGAAAACGAGCTTTCAATCCATTGTTCAGCAGGGCAGGGATCATATAGAAATATTTGAGGTAAAAAATCCTTTGAAATGGGACGCCGAGCATCCCAACCTGTATACGTTAAACGTCACTTTGCAGAAGGAAGGGAAGCCTGTCTGTCAGTTCAGTTGCAAGGTAGGCTTTCGCGAAGTTAAGATTGTCGGCAACCGGATGTTAGTAAATGGTCGGCCTGTCAAACTGCGTGGCGCCAACCGGCACGATATTCATCCCTTTTTAGGGCGCACTTCAACAACTGCTATGGATAGCTTGGATGCGTTGCTGTTTAAGGAAGCCAACATGAATTTTGTGCGGACGTCGCATTATCCTCCCTCCGAAAAACTTGTCGAGTATTGCGACAGCTACGGTATTTATGTAGAGTGCGAGACAGCCGTTTGTTTTGTTGATACGCACCGCCAGCGTAACTACAGGCCGGGTAATACGCAAAACGATACAGCTTATACTGACCGTTATCTGTCGCAATGTCGTGAGATGGTCAAGTCATTTCGCTCCCATCCTGCTATCCTGTTTTGGTCGATAGGGAACGAGAACGTCTACGGTGACAATTTTCGGAAGAGTTGGGATTGGGTGAAAGCGGCTGACACGTCGCGACCAGTCATCTTCAGCTATCCCGGTATGGAGGGCGGGAAAATATACGATATATTAAGTATGCACTATCCGCCTGTCGACGGCAATTTGACCCAGTACGGAATGTCGACGGTTCGTTTTCAGGGGCAAGGCATCCCTGCGCTGTTCGACGAGTGGGCGCATCCGGCGTGTTACACCTACCAGACTTTACAGGTTGACCCGAATATCCGCGAGTTTTGGGGTCAGTCTATTGATAAGATGTGGAGCAATTTGTTTGAATCGCCAGGCGGATTAGGCGGCGCTATCTGGGGGTTTGTGGATGAGATATTTATGTTGCCAAAGCCCAAGGTCGGCGCTCCCTGGTGGAAAGAGTTTGCTCATACGGCCAAGCCGGAAGGGTTCATAGGAGACTGTATAGGCTATGGCGAATGGGGGATAGTGGACATCTGGCGACGTAAGAAACCCGAGTTCTGGTCGACAAAAAAAGCCTACTCACCGGTGCGGTTACTTCAGGAGAACGTGATAGATTTTACACCCGGCCAGCGAATCCTCCTGCCTGTCTATAACCGCTTTGACCATACGAACCTGAATGAAATAAAAGTTAAGGTGACATATAAAGGCGTATGCAAAGAAATCCAAATGCCGACGGTAGAACCGCACCGCAAAGGGCTGCTTGAAATTGCCGGCGACAAATGGGCGCACGATGAAAAACTGATATTAGAGTTTTTATCACTCGATAATCATTTAATTGACATCTATCATGTCACGCTTGGACAGGAAAAGAGAGTGCTGCCAAGCCCTGTCTATCAAGGGAAGTTAGATGTCGAAGAAACAGCAACTCAGGTAATTGTAAGAGGGAATGGTTTTGAAATCCCCTTCTGCAAAGAATCAGGACTGATATGTAATGCCACATTGGGTGGCCAGGTGTTGATAGAAAAAGGGCCGTTCCTGCATATGGACGTGAACCTGAACCACCTGACAGGCGCTGAGGTGCGGAGCAGGGCGCGACAATACCTTTCGTCGGACGCAGATTGGAAACAAACAGCTTTCACATACCGACAAGTGGACGGCGTTGTTTGGGTCGATATAGAAGGAACATATAGCGCGATAGGTCTTAACATGCAGGTTGTTATCACACCCGAAGGAACAATAACCTTCGATTACGTCACAAAAGGCGAGCCGAATGGTTACCTGCGCGAAAGCGGACTGAGATTTTATATTAGCGATGTTTTTGAGTGCCTTCAGTGGCAACGCAAAGGCTATTGGAACTGTTACCCCGACCATGCTTTTGCAGGAAACGAAGGCGATGTCCCGTTGTATAGCAACCGACAAGCGTTATACGGGAAACAACCGGTACAGGACTGGCATGACGATACCCACAACTTTTTTTACTGGGCGGATGCAGGTGCAGGAAGTTCCAGACCCCTTACCCAGACAGCCAAAGGGATGAAGGAGAACGTATACGCATATACATTAATGACCAAAGAGTTACGCGGTCTATCGGTGGTGTCGCCTGATGCCTCTGTCGCTTGCCGTACCGACCGGATAACAACCGGACAGCCGGCAAACGAGCAATTGGTGTTATATGCTAACAACCGATGGGATTATCCCGAAATAGCCTGGGGTAATTTTTGCAAGACGATAGAAAATACCCCCTGCCATGGACGGATTACCTTCCTTTTAAAATAATCACCGTGCATCTCTTTGCTGAGACAGATCTGTTCATTTAGCACAGAGAACACAGAGTTTTACAGCGTATAAAAAAATATTATGAAACGGATTAAAATTTTTATTATTTTTGCTTTAGGTTTTTGCTTATCCTGCTCGCAGTCAAAGGAAACACTGGCACGCCTGATTGTCAGCTTAGACGGCCAATGGATGATAGCCAAGACTGCCGGCGACTTGCCATCTGGCGCTTATAGCGGCGTCATTCCTGTGCCGGGATTAGTCGATTTGGCCATCCCCGCCCTCGACACTGCCGGAACGCTTTACCCTGACGGCTGGTATTGGCATAAACGGACTTTTGTCCTTGAAAAGACAGATTTTGAAAGGATAGAACTCAAAATCTTCAAGGCTAAGTATCATACAAAAGTATATATCAACGGTCGCTATGCCGGAGAAAACTACTTTTGTTTTACGCCTTCCTATTATGACCTCAAGCCATTTTTAGCGCCTGCCGGTCAAACGAATGAGATTGTCATTGGTGTAGGTTGCCGGTCACAACTGCCCGATACTATTCCGGATGGGAATGATTATGAGAAGATAAAGTATATTCCGGGCATCTATGACAGGGTAGAAATCACCCTTTCAAACAAACCGGCCATCACAAATATCCAATGTGTTCCCGATATTGAAAAGAAAAAGATGCGCGTGATAGCCGAAATTGACGCCCCATCGCCCAACGGATTACAGTTGTCTTATACTGTAAAAGAAGTAGCTTCGGGTAAAACGGTTGTTTCAAAAAGTATCAGTCCGAAGCTAACACAGGAAGTTGGTTTTGTGAAGGCCGATTTTGAAATAAATTTGAAAAACGTCCGGTTGTGGAGTCCCGAATCGCCATTTTTGTACGAGTTGAAACTCAGCACTGGAGCGGACGAGCAGCGTGTCAAGTTCGGTATGCGCTCCTTCCGATTCGATACCGAGAAAAAGATAGCCTTGCTTAACGGGAAGCCCTATTATATGCGCGGCACCAATGTGTGTATATTCCGTTTTTTTGAAGACCCCGACCGCGGCGTTTTGCCCTGGGATGAACAGTGGCCGGTCACGCTTCACGAACGCTTCAAAAGCATGAACTGGCACGTGATGCGGTATTGCATCGGGTTCCCGCCAGAAAGATGGTATGAGATATGCGACAGCATCGGTTTTATGCTGCAGGACGAATACCCTTATTGGGGTGACTATCAATTTAAACCAAACGTAAAAGCGCCCCAGATAGCCGAAGAATACCGGCGGTGGATGCGTGAGCGTTGGAATCATCCGAGTGTAGTTATTTGGGATGGACAAAATGAATCGCGAACCTTAGAGACCGGTTTGGCGATAAAGGCGGTACGAGGCCTCGACCTGTCCAACCGTCCGTGGGAAAACGGATGGGCAGCGCCTGTGGATAAGACAGATGTTTGCGAAGCGCATCCCTACCTCTATTCACGATACAACCGTAATAACGCAACCGAACCCGAACAGGGGTATAAGAAAGATTTCTTTGGCGTGAAGCGCCGCGCCGGTAATGATGCCTTAGACCATCTGTCAAGGGAAGAAAGAGCTACAGGTGTGACATTCGACAATCCGTTGCTTATCAATGAGTATGGGTGGATATGGCTGAACCGCGACGGGACAACAACCACGCTGACCGACCGGGTCTATGACAACCTTTGGGACGGCAAAAACCTCACCTCCCAACAACGTTTGGAAATATATGCACGTCGTTTGGCCGAGCTGACAGAGTATTGGCGGGCGCATCGCGGCGTAGCCGGTGTACTCCATTTCTGCGGATTGGCTTATTCGCGCTCAGAAGAACCGCGTGGCCAAACGTCCGACCATTGGACGGATATACGCCGGTTAATTTTCGAACCCACATTTTATGAATATGTAAAACCTGCCTTTGCGCCTGTCGGACTGATGATCGACCTGTGGGAAAAAGAATACTTCTGCGGCGACCAGGTTTCAGTTCCGGTATTTGTTATCAACGACCTGGGACAACCCTTCAACCCAGAAATACTGGTAAGCATCCTGTTAGATGGAAAGGCCGTTTCGACCTACAAAAAAGAAGTGCATGTAAAACCATACGAAGTATTGACAGTACCTTTCGAGGCGCTTATGCCCGATAAAGCCGGCGACTATTTACTGAAAGGCGAATATACGCTCAACGGCGAAACCGTCTTCAGCCTGAGGGATATGCCCGTTAAACCCAAGAAAAACCTTTAATACATTAATAATATGAGACAGTTACTTTTATCCATTGTATTTCTTTGCTTCCTGAGCTTGTCGTTTGCCCAGGAAATCGCTATCAACTATGACGAATCGAAAGTTCCGAATTTCACTCCGCCCGACCTGCTGACGATGCGCGACGGCAGGAAAGTGACCACAGTCAAGCAGTGGGAAAGCCAGCGTCGTCCGGAGTTGCTTGACATCTTCTCGGCCCAGATGTATGGCCGTGTGCCAACCGAAAAGATTAAGGTAACTTATCAGACCCTCTCCGAAAATCCGAATTTTATGAACGGAAAAGCAACCTGCAAGCAGGTGAAGTTTATCTTTACCAACGGAATAAAAAAGCACGAAGCTATTTTACTGCTTGTACTCCCTAACCATACAAAAGAAAAGGTGCCGGTTATTGTCGGTTATAACTTTCAAGGCAACCACAGTACCATCGCTGATGAATCCATTGAGTATCCGGCTTATTACGCTTTGCCGGGCGTGGATGTCGGAGCGCGTGAAAGAGAGCGGGGTCGTCAATCAGCCCGTTGGAGCTACGATAAGATAATTGAGCGGGGCTATGGCGTCGCCACCATGTTTTACCAGGACATTTATCCCGACAGGCCGGGTATGGAAGAGTTAAGCGTCGTCTCATTGTTCAAGGGTTATAATCCCGGAACGATAGCCCCCGACCAGTGGCAGGCTATTGGCGCTTGGGCTTGGGGTACCAGTCGGATAGTAGACTACCTTGAGACACAGAAACGGGTCGACCCTAAGAAGTTTATCACGATGGGACATTCACGTCAAGGCAAAGCCGCCCTTTGGGCTGGGGCTTTCGACAAGCGTTTCAAGGTTGTCATCTCCAACGATTCGGGATGTGGCGGTGCTGCCATGTCAAAGCGGGTTTTTGGCGAGAACATCGCCCGTATCACCACCGCCTTTCCCCATTGGTTTTGCCCGGCCTTCAACCAGTATGCCAACAACGAAGCCGCCTTGCCCTTCGACCAGCACCAGTTGATAGCCCTGATAGCGCCCCGCTATGTCTATATCGCTAGCGCGTTTGAAGACGCCTGGGCCGACCCGAAAGGCGAGTTCCTCTCCGGCTATTACGCCACCCCTGTGTATGAGTTGTATGGCCTCAAAGGCTTAGGTACGAACATACACCCCCCAGTTCACCAACCGATTATGAACGCCGTAGGATACCATATCCGAGAAGGCGTACACGACGTCACCGAGTACGACTGGCTACGGTTCCTGGATTTCGCAGACAAACACTTAGGAAAGCCCAAATAATTTAGCGTCCGAGGGTTGTTGAAAAGATGGCGTTTATTTTGAGAGTTGAAAAAAAATAAATAAGCATGAAATCTATAATGAACAGTATTAAACATCTTATTCTTATCTTGTTCTTCATGACGTCTTGTAGTGATGATATGCGCTTGTATGTTTCTCCAGCCGGTAACGACGCCAATGATGGGACAATAGAAAATCCGTTGCAAACGTTTGAAGGCACCCGAAAAGCCGTAAAAGCCATTCGGAGAGCGCATCCCGCGAAAAAAGTAACGGTATATTTCAAAGGCGGCATTTATCCGATGGAGAAGGCGGTCATCCTGACCGCCGATGATTCCGGTAGCGAACAAGCGCCGGTTGTTTACAGGTCGATGAAGGGCGAAACGCCCATTTTTACCGGCGGTAAGACGCTCAAACAATGGATAAAGCCCAAGGAAACGTTGGAGTTTGAAAGTCTGATGCCTGCCGTGCGCGAAAAAATATTTGTAACCGATTTAGCTTCGGCAGGTATATCTGATTTTGGCGATCCTACCGTTGCCGGACGACGCCCAGAGCTGTTGTGCAACGGCCATTTACAAACGCTGGCTCGCTGGCCCAACAAAGGATTTGTTAAGGCCGGCAAGGTAAAGGGTGCAACCGTATTGCCGGCAACATACATTGCCGTGCGCGGCACAAAAGAAGGCATTTTCGAGTATATGGACGCTTATCAGGATAGATGGGCGATGGAAGAAGATATTCGTTTGGGCGGCTACTGGTATTGGGATTGGAGCGACCAGTTCCAAAAAGTAGAACGATGGGATGCAGACACGCGCACTGTCACCATTGCCGAACCGTTTCATGGATATGGCTACAAGGACAGCCTGCGTTATTTCGGGCTTAACCTTTTCTGCGAAATGGACCAGCCCGGCGAATGGTATCTCAGCCGCTCCACCGGAAAACTCTACTGGTATCCTCCGGAGGGCATCGATCCAAATAATGCTGAAGTCAGTCTGACCTGTTTTAAAGACCCGTTCATGGTCGAACTCAAAGATTGTTCCTACATCAGACTCGAAGGACTGACGTTTCGAGAAGGACGCGGGTCGGCTGTCAGAATTGAGAAAGGCGCCCGCAACTTGTTGTCAGGTTGTCGCATGGATCAGTTCGGACGCGATGGCGTACATATAACAGGCGGCACGAATCATGGGGCAAGCGGTTGTTACCTGTCGAACTTGGGACATGGAGGTTTCAAGATAGACGGCGGCGACCGTAAAACACTAACGCCGTGTTACCATTTTGTAGAACACACGATTGTAGAAAATTTCTCACTTTTTCAACGCACTTACGAGCCGGCTGTATTGTTGCAGGGATGCGGTATCCGCATTGCCAACAATCGTTTCGTCAATTCCTCGTCGTCGGCCATGCGGTTAGACGGGAACGATTTCATTATCGAATACAACGAGGTCAGTCGGGTAGTCAACGAATCGGATGATCAAGGCGGCATCGATATATGGAATAATCCGTCCTATCGCGGCCGCATCGTTCGTTACAACCGTTGGTCGGATATTTCCGGCGGCACGCGACATGGCGCGGCAGGCATCCGGTTCGACGATATGATTTCCGGGATGCAGGTCTACGGAAACCTTTTCGAGCGATGCGGGGCAGGGCATTTTGGCGGCGTACAGATACATGGCGGAAAAGATAATCGCATCGAAAACAACGTCTTCTATGAATGTCCGTATGCCGTTACCTTTTCGCTATGGGGTGAAAAAAGATGGTTAGAACAGTTGGATAGCGAGCCGATACGCAGAAAAATATACCGTGAGGTAGACATTAATTCGGATATATACCTGCAAAAATATCCCGAACTGAAAGACATCCGCCTGAATGCCGACGTGAACTCCATCAGCGACAACCTGATGATTTCCTGTCGTCAGATGTATTACGGCATCAACAACAAACAGATTTTAAGCAACAACACCGCCTTGGACGCTAACGGCAAACCCATCGAAGCCTTTTGTACTAAAGAGGTGTTAGCCAAATATGGACTGAAACCCATCCCTTTAGAAAAAATCGGACCAAAGAATAATAAATGGATAAAAGCAATAAATATTTCAAAATATAAACAGTTATGACACATTCATCTACTACAACAACGCTTAACCGCCGCTCATTTCTGAAAGCATCGGCGGCATCGGCTTTCACCTTCACCCTCATTCCACGCCACGTATTGGGTGGAGAGGGCTACACTCCTCCCAGTGAGCGGATTACGCTCGCGGGTATTGGTATCGGGGGAGTTGGTAATGACCAAATCAAATCATGTGCAGCAACCGGATTCGAGGTTGTTGCGCTCTGTGATGTGGATGACCTCCATGCAAAGAAAACGTATGACCTCTTCCCGCAAGCCCGCCGTTACCGTGATTTTCGCGACTTGCTTTCGACCGAGAAGGACAAGATTGACGCGGTCTATTGCGGAACGCCCGACCACACCCATGCCATCATCACCCTTGCTGCGCTTCGCGCCAAGAAACATGTATGCACTGTCAAGCCACTCACACGTACTGTTGAGGAAGCCCGTGCCGTAATGGCCGCAGCAAAGGCATCCGGCACCGCTACCCAGGTCACCGCCCAGCCCAACACCGGGGACAAAGCCTGCCGTATTGTCGAGCGTATACAGTCAGGGGTATTAGGCGATGTGACAGAAGTCCACGTCTGGTCATACCGCCCCGTTTGGCCTCAGGGCATGCCTAAGCGCCTTGATGGCGAAGATACCATTCCCGCCACACTCAACTGGGACCTGTGGATTGGACCCGCACCAATGCGACCGTTCAAGGATAGTTGGCCAGCAGGCAACCCCATCCCTGACCTTCCTCCCAAGAACTGGGGCGGTCGAAAGGTATACCATCCCTTCAACCACCGCGGATGGTGGGATTTCGGCACAGGCGCGCTCGGTGACATGGGTTGCCACTACCTCAACACCCCCTATCGCGCACTTAAATTGGGCTACCCCACGACCATCTCCGCATCTTCCTCACGTATGTATGAAGAATCCTTCCCGCTTGCCTCTATAGTGACCTACGACTATCCTGCCCGCGAAGGATTTCCACCGGTACGTATCGTATGGTACGATGGTGGGCTTAAACCCCCGCGACCTGCTGAGATGGGCAACAAAGAGCTTCCCGAAGAAAGCATATTATACATCGGAACCAAGGGTAAGATGTTAGACGACGTTATCCTGAATCCCGAACTGGAAGCTAAGGCGAAAACAATTACCCCCACATTAATACGTCGTGGCGATACATGGAAGGAATGGCACGATGCCTGTAAGGGTGGCGAGTTAGCAGGTTGTCATTTCGGTATCGGTGGTGTGCTAACAGAATTTGTTCTGCTTGGCGACATTGCCCTCCGAACCGGCAAAACTATCACTTACGACCCTCAGACTGTCCGCATCACCAACGATGCAGCGGCGGATGCCCTTTTAAGACAACCGTATCACAACGGATGGAAGATGTAAAAAAGACGCAGATTGAAATCAACATGGGAAAACAGGCATGCTGTCGGAAGAGACGCGGCGTGCCACGTCTCTACTTTCTTCACCTCTCATAGCGTAAGTTGTACATGGTGTTGCCGATATTTCGCAGGGCTTCGATTGTTTCAGGGTAGGGAGTGTCGCAGATGGTTACTAATCCTATCTGGTAGTTTTCGCCGTCTAAGCCGCGTCCGGTGGTGGCCTGGTCTCCATATTGGAACCAGTGTGTTCCTACTAAGTAGCGGTTATTGATAGCTGAGCGCACGTATTTTTCGTAGGCGGCTGCGCGGGCTTCCTGCGATTCGACGGGGCAGAGGCCTGTGTGAATCATGCCGCGGTCGAGGGCACCAAAATGGAACTCGCCGATGATACAGGGCTTATCAATACCTTCGGGCAGGGTGAAGCTGTCTAAGTCGTAGCGGTAAATGTTGAAGCTGATGACGTCGCAGTATTTGGATGCCTCTATCGTAGCAATATTATTACCTCCGGAGAAGCGGCATCCTAAGTACAGCTTGTTGGGGCAAGCGGCGTGCAGTTCCTCTTTGATGACACGGAAATATTGTTCAGCTATCAGCCGGTAGCAATCGACTAAGTCCTCGCGTGACCGTTGGATATCCGGCCTTTCAGTCGATTGCAGCAGTGCGTCCCAGTTTTTGTGCTGGCGTTGCCAGGCTGCGTTCAACTTCCCGATGTCACCATACTTTTGTTTCAGGTGTTCGACTAAGGCTATTTTGACCGGTTGTTCGGCAGGAGAGACGAAAGCGGCTAACGCGAGCGATGTCTCGTTACCCCAGCTTATTTCGTTCTGCACAAAGTACCCGATACACCAGGGGTCGTTGCCTGAGGTCTGGGCAGCGCGGTTAGCCGATTCTTGAATCGACAGGCGGAACTGTGGCTCGAAGGGGTCGATAAACTGCCCCCAATATCCTTCGCTACCACGTATAGGTAACGCACGGATACTGAGGTTTTCGGTGTAGGGCGTGCGTTGCATCCGGTAAAACTGAGGCGACGACCAGTTGGCTATTGTGTTCATACCCCAACTGCGTAGCCTTTGGTGAACGAGGTCATTATAAGTAGCCGCCCAGTTTTCGCCGTACTTCCGTATAAGGTTCGCCTGTGAGAAGTCGAATGTTTGATAAGTGCCCTTATCCTGGTAATAGGCCATGCTTGACCTGCCTGTGCCAAAACATCCCGCAAAAGGGCTTTCGCGTGAAGGCAAGTCTTCAAAATAGAACTCGCGGTCGCTGAGCGGCGTCTCACCGTTACTGACGCGGATACAGTTCGTACCGTGCGACCAGAACAGGAAGCCTTCGGGATCGACTAACCACCACTTGCCGTCGATTTTTTCCGGACGAAAATGACCTGTAGCCTCGCGTTTGGGGCCGGCAGTCCAACCGCCGTATTGGTTACGGTCTTTGGGCGACGGCTTGGCAGCCAGGTCGGCTTTCTCGGTTTCAAAAGCCTTTTTCAGGTCGTTGTCGCTATAAATCTTACCCGGCCAGTCACGGTGTATAAATTGACCGTACCGGTCAATCATCGGGAAAAATTTTTCAACAGGAACATGCGACAGAAAGAGTGCTTTTACCGGCTTTGCGGCTATCTGTTTGACGCTCCACATAGAGACTTCTCTGCTTTGGTTTGATGTGAGGATTACTTGCGTTACATCCGACGGGTCGAAAGGGTTGTTTGACATGGCAAAAGGATTGCCGCGCATTCCAAAGAACTTGTCTTTCAGCGCTTCCGGCATTTTCATTGGGAGGATAAAACGCCATTGGCGCGTCTCACCCGGAGCTAATGTCACGTTATTGGACGAAAAATTACGTATACTGTCAGAGGGATGCGGTGAGACAATCCGGCATCTCAAAGTGAGCGACCGGTTTTCATGGTTGGTAACTACTAATAGCATTTCGGTGCTTTCGGGAAGGCTCCAATGTCCTTTCAGGACTATTCCCGGCGCGTTGTTATCTGTGCCGGTTGTCACAAAGAGTTCGCCATTTTTCATTTCGATGGCAGCGCCTTGACCGGTCACACCGTCCGCGCCGTTTTTAGCATCGAAAAGCGCTATCATTTGGCTATCGGCGCTACATGCAAAGCAGCAGGCGATTAGCGCTATTATCAAACCGGCGGAGGTTACGTATTTAATCCTTTGAATGTTTTTCATCCGTTTAGCAGTTTTTTGATGAATTGCAGGTTGGCACTTTGGGATTCCTTCCAGTCGCCTTGTGTGGAGCTCTCGATGACGACCCAACCGTTATAGCCGATTTTTTCCAATGTTTCGCAAACTTTGGAAAAGTTAATCTCACCTTCGCCGAGCCGGCGACGGTCTTCCTTAAAATGGATTTGACTGATGAGTTTATTTTTGCCGAGCAGCTCCATCTCGTGAAAGATGTCATAGCTTTTATTACGGCTGTTTTGGACGTCGTAGTAGGTTCTCAGCGCATTAGAACCGACGGCTTCAAACAGTTTTAAATGGTCTTCGGCAGAGAGATAGCTCTCGATGGCGAGGGTCTTCCTGTTTTTCTCGGCAAGGGGGGCAAGGCGTTTGAGTTTTTCGATGACAATCGGCTGTTGTGCCTTGTTATCGTTTATATCGGCGCGCCCAAAGAATGGCACAAGCACCTGGTCGATGTTCATCTCGACCATGGTTTCGATACATTCTGCGACCCATTTTTCGGCTTCCGGTGTCGTAGCAAGCGGTCGGCTGTTGAACGTGCCGATGCAGAACGAGGCTATGCTGACGCCCGAAAGTTTGGAGGCTTCCATGAACCTGGTACAATTGGTTTTAAGGGCTAACGAATCCGGCCCGTCCGGTTGGTAGGTGACCTGTACGCCTTCAAAACCAAGCTCTTTCGCGATAGCAAAAGAAGTCGGTAATCCGGTGGCTTTCAGATCCCAATCGCATATACCTATCTTCCACGATTTGCGTAGTTGGGTACTGGCGGCAAACAACGATACCGCATCGGTTAAGAAAAGAGAGCCGGCGGTTAGCTTTAAAAAAGCTCGTCTATTAATCATGCTATTTAAAAATTATTTCATTATTTCCATTCATAGAAACGAACCCAGTCGATATACATTTCGACAGGGAGATGATCGGGGTTAGGAGGGCCTGTCCATGAGCCGCCTAACTGCATGTCGAGCAGAAGATAGAAAGGCTTGTCAAATGGAAATTGAAGTTCTTCTTCAGGTGCGTCGATTCGGGGGTAACAGAATGTACGTGCGCCATTGATTAAGAAGACGACGCTGTCGGGGTACATTTCAATGCCATACGTATTAAACTCGCCATTATTGATAGGTGTGGTAGCGCTGGTCTTCGGTTCTCTTTTTCTGAGTCTATCGATATAGTACGAGTGAACGTTCTGGTGTGCAACAGCTTCGCCATGCAGCCGTTCCTGAATATCTAACTCACCGCCGTTAGGCCATCTCTCGTTATTGAAAGGTAACAGCCAAAAGGCAGGCCAAGCGCCTTGTGCATCACCGAACTTGGCTTTTATTTCCAACTTTCCGCGATAGAAACCTTTTTTATCCTTGGTAAAAATACCACCGGTAACAAAAGGCATGGTATCACCCGGTAAGCCCGGGTTCACCATTCCGCGAAGGATTAGATGTCCTCCTTTCACATCGTACAAAGCATCATAATCAGACATGTGCCGATCCCAGTCGGAGCGACCGCGCGGTATTTTGCTCCAGATAGCCGGGTCGATGACGCCGTCCTTGTTAAAATCTTCTTCCCATACAAGTTTCCAACTTGGAGCGCTTTGGCCACAGGAAAAAAGGATGCTTAGCAGACAAAAAGTAAAAATTTCGGTAAAGGTTTTCATTTATTTATTTTATTTAGAAGGAGGATGTAGTGATGTTCTTATAATCATTTGATATGTTTATTTTTTATTTACACAGGCATAGCGGGAAGCGACCAGCCCTCGCGGTAGGTATGCCGGATTAGCTCCTGGGCAAAGGCTTTGGCATTCACTTTTTCTTTTGGAGAATTAAAAGTAGGGTGTCCTTCTACAATCTTAAAATCATCAGCGAGCGTATGAGAAATCACATCGTTATCGCCAATGTTCGTGAACTGCATGTTAGCCCCATCCCATTCTAAGATACGGTTCAGGCCTTGCAGACGCACTGCCAGCACGCCCATTACCACCATCTCGTTGAAGGGGCCGGCTTCGTTGAAGTTGGAGGCTGTCTCAACGCGATTTTCAGGGCTTTCTTTGCAGGCGCGCACCCAGTCCATTTCGTGGTTGACAGTAATTTCGCGTTGTGTCTTAGGCGCTTCTGGTGTTCTGCCGGACAGCAGCCACGGGTTACGGTCGCAGACCATCGTGTCCTTTGTGCCGTAGAAGATTGCCCCGCCTTCGCCTAACACCTTTCCTTTCGGCCAGTTAGGGGGTAGCATCGGTTGCAGTCCGCCATCGTACCAGGTCACTTCCACTTCGGGAAACTTCACCTTACTGATACCGGGTATGTTGCGGGCAGGGAAGGTATATTTCACCATTTGTGCGGTAGGCGCACTGTCGGCAAGCAACAGCGTTGAGCGTCCCTGCACTTTGGTAGGATAGCCTAACTGTAAGGCTTTGAAGGCAGGGTGCATAAGGTGACAAGCCATATCGCCTAAGGCGCCGGTGCCGAAATTCCACCATCCGCGCCAGTTCCACGGATGGTAAATCTCGTGGTAGGGTACCAATTGGGCAGGACCAATAAACACATCCCAATCCAATGTTTCGGGCACCCACATCCCCTGTTGGGGCTTATTAAGTCCTTGCGGCCAAATAGGGCGGTCGGTCCACGAATCGACCCGTCTGACCTCCCCTATTTCGCCGTTCCACATCCAATCGCAAGTACGGCGTACGCCAGCGCCCGAACTGCCCGAATTGCCCATTTGGGTGGCTACTTTGTGCTTTGCAGCCAGCTTAGTCAGTAAACGCGATTCGTAAACCGAGTGTGTTAAGGGTTTTTCGCAGTAAACATGCTTCCCTAAAGTGATAGCATGTGCGGCAATGACCGCATGGGAATGGTCGGCTGTTGCTATTACCACAGCGTCAATGGATTTGCCCATCTCATCGTACATCTTACGCCAGTCCTGGTAGCGCTTGGCTTCAGGGGTGGCGTCGAAAATCGGTTTAGCAAACTTCAAATCGACATCGCAAAGCGCCACTACATTCTCAGTAAGTTTGACGTTGCGGATGCTTCCGCTACCCTTGCTGCCGATGCCCACAACAGCAATGTTCAGTTTATCACTCGGCGCGATATGACCTAAGACTCTTCCCAAGGCATGGTTGGGAATCATGGTAAAGCCTGCAATAGCAGTCGCTGCCGTTCCTAAAAAGGTTCTTCTTGATACTTTATTGTCTTTCATCTTTTTGTTTTTTAATACCCCTTTGAACGTTCCTTGATGTTAATAATTAAAAATGTGTCTCTTTACTTCCCTTCGGAAAGTGACAAAAATATTCTATTACACTATAGAATGTTCACGAAGTCCTGCCATAACGGGATAGTTATTATTACAGAACCCCTGTCCACTTGAACTGCTTCAAATAGTCGAAGTCTTTTTTGCAAGCGCCGATGGCGTCAATATTCGTTTCCTGTTCGATGGTGAGTATCTCTAAACCGGTCGATTCAGCTACCTCGAATAAAGCGGGGTAGGGGACGCTCCCTTGTCCTAACTGGGTATAAACCTTGTTGATGGCATGGTAATCGGATGCGTGCCACATCGGAATACGTTTTGGGTATTTGCGGAGCAACTGGTAGCAGTCACCGCCACCCCTGACCGTGTGACCCATGTCTAATTGGAAGAAAACGAGTGCAGGGTCGGTGTTTTTTATCAGGTATTCAAGGATAACTTCATCTCCGACTTTGTTTAACTCCTCGATGTGATTATGGAAACCAAATTTTATGCCTCCTTTTTTACACACTTCGCCTGCTTTGTTGAAAAATGTAGCAATTCGTTTGAGGCCGTCAAGCGTCAAGTTCCTGCCACCCGGCAAGCTAGACTGTACTGCATATTTGCCGCCACCCGATTTGAGATATTCAGCGCATTTCTTCCAGAAATCCCATTCCGGAGCGTTGGTGTCTTCGGATAATAATCCTGAGCCGGTGTGCGTACTTGTAATGACCATCCCTAAGTCGCCAGCCATCTTGCTCAATTCCTTCATCGTGTAATTTAAAAACTTGTCGGAATTAAACCCGTAAGGCTCGATTTGCGAAAAACCTATTTGAGACAGTTTTTTCAATGTACCTGGGACATCTTTGGGTATATCGTCCCTTACACTGTATAACTGTATACCGATGCGACCCTTATTGGGCGCTGCTGCCAATGAAGCAAATGCTTCCTGGCCTACTAAACTGCTTAAAGCCAGCGCCGTAGCGCTTCTGCTAATAAATTGACGTCTGTTCATGATTTGTAATATTATGATAATTAATAATTTATTCCAAATCCTACATTCCCTTGCCCCTTCAAAGGGGGAGTTTAAGTGTATAGTTCATTCCTGTGTTGGGTTTTACTAATAAGTTTTCGACCCTGAAATTTACATCGCCGCCTGTCACTCCTTGCAACAGCCGGACGGAGAACGTTTGCGTTCTGTTTGGCCCGATGGTGTAAGGAAAGATGTCGGTGTTACGGAAATAAACTAACCGGCGGTCGTGGTTAGTCAGTTTCAAATGGAAAGTCAGGTCGGAATTGTTTTTGACGGTGACGGTCACGACGTTGTTGTTTTTACTCATGCTCCATTCGATGGCGTTCTCAAAGAGTTCCTTCAGGAATTTTTCTTCGCCGATGATAAAATCTTCGTGGTAGACAACTGTCCGTCTTTCTGTCAGCGCTTCATGGATAGCATCGGCGGTGGCCGCTTTTGCGAAGACGAGCGTCATTGTACGGTGTTTGCCCGCAGCTAAGCTGATAGGTCCATGCGAATCGGAGTTACCAATCATGGTCAGCTTCTTATCTAAAGCCCATTGGTGCGCTTCGATGAAATAGGAGCCATTGACCACTTCGATACCGTGCATCATGCCCTGTTCCAATAGCTTGGTATGTTCGGGCCACCACAGTGTCGTATCGGGTTGTTGCGCTAACCATCCGGGGTGGTTCCAGAACAGGAAGGCGCCTTGCGCTTTGGCTGCGCGGAAAGCATCCATATAATCGGGCTTTTCTAACTCATCTGAATTGGTGATAAAGATAGCGTTATGGTGTCCCGGAGGCATATCGCGTGTTATCTCACTACCTTTGACGAGGATGATGCCTCGGTTCTTTGCCGCTGTTTGCGCGATTTCGTAGGAGCGGTTGTGTGAGGCTGGGATGTCAGCTTTGTTCGGACGATACTCGATGTGGTCGGTGATAGCAATGGCGTCTAAGCCTTCACGGAAAGCCTCGTCGATGCGCGCCGTAGGCCATACAGAGCCATCGGAGAAGAGTGTGTGTAAATGGAAATCGCATTTTAGGGTAACAAAACCCTTCAGGTCGGGGATAATAATCTTACCCCTTTGCTGTGCAAATAAAGGTAAAAAGGCGCATAAAGCCAATACGATTAAAAAGTTCTTTTTCATTTTGAAGTGTATTTTTGGATTAATAATCGCTGCAAAGATAGTATTTTTCCTGCAAAAAGAAAAAGTTTGAATAAAAAATTCACCCACCGCATATAGCGTTGTTTTGTTTCTTTGTATATGATTCCTAAATACTCTCCTATGATACCCAAATCTAAAAGGATAAGCCCCCCAAGAAAAAGTATCACACTAATCAATGAGTGATAACCGCCCACCGGATTGCCCCAGATCAAGGCCTTAGTAACTTTCTGATTTTTTTTTAAAAATTACATTCGTTCTACTGTCGCCCATAAATTGCTTTGGGATAGTTCGACGGCTTTGTCTAAGTCTTCTTTGGCTTTGGTTGATTCGCCTAAACCTTTGTATCCCAATCCGCGCATGGTATATAAGCGTGAAGTGCGGTCGTTGGTCGATTCGCGTCCGCCAAAAATAACGCCTACTTCTGCTGTGCCAGCGCGTTCTAACTGTCGGTCGGCATCTGATACTAAGGAATCGAAGATGCTTTTTGCACGCTCAGCATTGCCTAACTTGGCAAAGCTAAGTCCCTGGTAATAGCTTGTCACATTAACGGTGCGCGAGGAGGCGTCGGCTGCTTTCTTGAACGAAGCAGTTGCTTGTGCGCGGTTGCCAAGCGCTTCGTATGCCAGGCCGATATAGTAATTAACTTGTATCGTCTGGTCGCCTTGTCGGTCGTTACCGGCTTCTTCGCGTGTCACCTGCGCTTTGAGGAAGTAGTCGAGCGCTTTTTGATACTCTTTCCTGTCAAAGTGCTGTTTGCCGGCTATCAGGTTTGCATTGATTTTGACAATACGGGAGCGGGACGAGCCTTCGCGGTAAGCAAAATCGACCCCTTCCAACAATTCGGCGGCTTTACTCGCCTGACCGGTGAGGATCAGATTTTCGAGATAGGCTTGGTAGGAATCATCCCTTTGCTTCACAACCTCCTGGCTTCCCTCGAACACTCTCATACGATCGGCTATGGGTGTATTGTTACGTTCAAACAAGTCGCTAATCTCAGAGAAATAGACAGCCTCGTTTTTATTGAGGGCGATAGCCTTTTCATATTGGGTAATGGCTCTTGGGATGTCGTTGTTTGTATGGTAATAGCCCCATCCGAGGTTACGGTATGCTATTGACAGATCGGGATTTTGTCGTACTGCTTTTTCCCAGTTCGCGATAGCTATTGCAGGCAGTTTCTCGTATAAGATATTGCCGATAAAGTAGTAGGCATTGCCGTCGGTCGGGTTATATTTCAGCGCCGTGTTCAGCACATCAACCATCCCCAGCCGGTAAGGGAAGATAAAATCGACCGATTGTGCGGCTGCCGTTTTAAACGATTGGAGCGCTAGTGCGGCGTTGTTGTTTTTCAAATAGATATAACCTAAGTAATAGTCGATGAACGGGTTTTTTCCTTTGAAACGTTTGAGCGCCTCTTCGGCTTCGGGCAGCAAACCATTGTCTACATAACCTATTCCCAATGTCAGGTAGTTTTCGTCAAAATTCCGCATCTCTTTGTTGAGGGTAGCGAGCAGACTGTTAGCTTTTTGGCTGTCGCCCGATTCTTTGGCTATGAGGTAATATTCGTTACGAATTCTAAAATCAAGCGGATCATCTGCGGCGATGGCGGATAGGGTGGCTCTGGCGCCGTCGTAATCGCGTAGCCTGCGCTGGATAGAGGCCTTCAGCGCTATGGCGTTGTTATTGCGGGCGTTGGTGGCAAGCGATTCGTTGATTTGTTGTAATGCCCTGTGTAAATCATTTTTGGCGCAAGATAGCTCAGCCAACTGGTAGAAAGCTGCCGAGTGCCAGGCATAGTCCCATGAGGCGCGGTAGAGCGTGTCTTCGGCTTCAGTTATTAGGCCTAAGCTCCTCAGTGTCAATCCCTGCATGTATAACGCTTCGCAAGTGGAAGGGCGCGTATAATCATCGGTGAGGCGTTTGATAGCCCGCGAAAAAGAGCGTCTGGCAGCGATGTAGTTGCCATTTTTAAGGTGGATATTTCCTACTGCAGTATTGGTGCGGATGTCACCCGGATCTTTTTTCAAAGCGGCGTTATACCAATCCATCGGATTATAACGCGGCGCATAGAACTGTTCAACCCTTTTCCCTGTCAGATACAGTTCTTCGACGGTTTCGAGTTTTTCGGGTTCGGGGTATCCCCGCCAGTTTTCCGGAAGTTTTTCGATAACAGGTTGTTCGATGGGTTGGTAGGCGACTAACGCTTGGCCGGTTTGGTTATCAATAAGCTGGGTGTTAAGGTCGGTCAGTTTATATGCTCCCTCTAAGCGAATAGTCTCAGTAAAAGGTTTATCGGGAGAAATGGCGATGTTCTTTTCAAAAACTGTTTTGTCTTTATTTTTCAGTATCACTTTGGCATTGTCCACTTTGGCGGTCGAATAATAGCCGAGGAACACGTTGTATCTGTTGCGTTCATTTTTTTCCAATAGGTTGACGGCGCCGTTAAGGTTCGCATACTTGAACCCTCCAATACCGCGTATCGGATACCAGTACTGTTCCCACTGCTTCACTTCGTAGGGTCTTATCCATGTATAATCGGGTTGGTTATCGCTAAAGGCGCCTACCATTATTTCGGCGTAGGGGCCGTCGTTTTCGGTCAGCCTGCCTTCGGTGGCTTGTCCACTGGGGCCTGACCCCCATTCCCATAGCTTAGCGCCCTTCACGATGTTATGATCCCCTACATGAACTGTACCTGCTTGTTTGCCGTGGTCATACCCGCCCATAAAATCTTCCTGAAGTTCATGCACGAAAAACGAGTTCGAGTTAACAACGTTCTTCCACCAACTGATGTCTAAATTATTAAAGGTAGCGTTGTTATACCGGCTGTTGGCAATGGGCCATTGGGTGAAATTGGTCTTAGAGTGGAAAGTAACAACCTGGGCGCTCGGCGGGAAAAACGTCTGGTAATTATCGTTTGCATGTACAGCCACATTCGCCCAGTTCAGGAAGGTATGCGTATGAGGGGAGGCATTATAAATACGTCCTTCGGCTTTGAAATAGGATTTACCGGGGAACATAGTCACCCCTATTGTCCAACGCATACCGTGACGGGGTTCATATTCCGCAATCCAGATAGTCTTACTGCCGTCGGGATTATCGACCGTCGTATAATCCATTGGCAGATAGGTGGATGCCCTGTGGTGGTGAAGGACGCACCATTCGATACCGCCCGACACCCAGGCGCCTGTCATCCCGATGTTGGAAGGCCGTACCACCGTATTTTTGTAAATAAAGTGATAGTTGTTGGTCTTGTCGGTAGCATAATACAACTTACCGCCAATTTCGGGTGTGATACCTAATTCAATATACTCATTCTCAAGAACGAGCGTTTGCCATGACCGGTCCGTTCTCTCGCCTGTATACTGGTCGTTTACCTTGAGAGGGTAGTACATTCTCGCTGCGCCCTGGTAAGCCTCGTTCTTATAAAAAACGGGGTTCTTGTCGGCAGGCGCTACTATATATGTGGGCATCGTTACCCGTTTGTCGGTCAGTGTTACACCCGACTGTGCAAACCCGTTTACTGACAAACAGGTCATCGCTAAAACTGTTAAAAAAAACTTCTTCATATCTAAAATTTTAAAAATCTTAACATCCCCCTGCCCCCTATTACATCCCCCTGCCCCCGTTCAAAGGGGGAATTTATTATTTTACTGTAACATTATAAACATAGTCGTTTATCACAATGCCTTCTTTAGGGGCATTTCTGGGGCTTCGAACAATATCATCCTGCACCACTTTCCTTCCGTTGATAACTACGTTTTCAATCAGGACATTTTTGATTGCATGGTCGGCGTCGAAACCGAGAAACTCAAACTCTTTGTGGAGCGGATAGCCCGAATTATTTACCGTAATGTTTCGGAATACTATATCTTCAATGTGTCCGCGCAGGGTGTCGGTAGTCCAGATTGCTGTGTTTATCCATAGCGAAGCAAACTTGACCGATTCTTCCACACGGATATTTTCAAACCGGACATTTTTTATCAAGGCCTTGTCGGTATGATAGATACGAAGCGTCCATTCGCGTCCGTGGTCACCGATGATATCACAGTCTTCGAATAATACATCTTCCACATTGCGAGTAAGCTCGGCGCCAATGCTCAAAGCATGGGCTATCTCGTTGTATAATACACATTTACGTACATGAATACGTCCGGCGTCCTGATTGGAACCTCTCAAAGTTTTGACTACAATCAGGTCGTCCCAGGTGCGCAAGAAACTGTTTTCGACTAATACATCGAAGCTCGAATTGATGTCGATGCCATCGGAGTTGGCGCGATGACCGAAGAGTTTTAAGTTGTCGATATGTACATTGTTACAGTCGCGCAAAGAAACCGTCCAGGTGCTGGAGTTGCATAAGACGACGCCTTCTAATTTGAAATTATTGACGGTAACGCTCATCGTTTGGCGTCCCCGCGCACGCGGTACTAACCCCTGGTCGAAGATACCCCGCCCGCGAAAGGTGATATTATCACCCCGCAAAACGAAAGAAGCGCCTCGTCGTTGCTCCTGCTCTGACAGTATGCCTCTGACAATAGCGCCACCTGCAATGTAAACGGTTTGGTTGCTGCTTACCGGCACGGAGGTTATTTCATGGATACCGGGGCCATAATATATCACATTGGGATCGTTGGGGTCGGGGATGTTAGTCTCTTCAGGGTTCACGAAAAGGTGCAACGAGCGAATGTGGTCGCCGTTCACCTCAACGGTAAGCTGTTGGGGCTGTGTCACCTCAAAAGTAATGGTATTATCTTTTATGGTAGACTTAGTCCTGTAAGAGGCAGGCAAAATCTTTGCCGTATAGATAGGGCCTTCAATAGAAACAGTAACTTTGGCGGGCCCTTTTTTCAAATCGAAGGAGGCAAAAGCGGTTAGGTCATAATACATATCCGATACGGCGACAATTCCGGCCTGGTGTCTTCCCTGCATGTCTTCGGTACATATCCTGGCGTTATAGACAGGCGCTAACTTGCCATTGACCGACACTTTAAACTTAGTGTTTAACACTTCGCCTTCAGGCGCCGGATAAACGACCACATCGTTTTTAGAATACTTGCATGAAGCGAAAAGCATACAAACGGTTAAGAACAAAAAAAGTTTTTTCATACAGTTATAAATTAATTTGTTAAACTAAAATACTCCTGAAAAATCAGGAAAATAATTAAAAAATCAGGTCGCAAATTTACGTTTTTATTTTAAATTTCAAACAATCTTAGATAGATATTCTTTTAATGAAGCAAAAAAAATGTAATTTTGTCACGTTTTTCACAGTCTTTCACTTATTAATTACATTGATAAAGGTTTTTATTATGAGATGTTTGAAGATATTTTGTTGGTTGTTAGCGGGATTTTTTTCTTTCTGTTTTTTGTACTGCTGCAAAAATGTTCCGGCAGAACTTTTTATTGAAGCAGAGGGTTTTTCAGATAAAGGCGGTTGGGTCGTTGACCAGCAGTTTATGGAGCAGATGGGGTCGTCGTATTTGTTAGCGCATGGCATGGGGCAACCGGTCAAAGACGCTACTATCCAAGTAACTTTTCCACGCACAGGCGACTACCGGCTGTTTGTCCGCACTTATAACTGGACATCGCCCTGGTTTGCCGGTAAAGGACCCGGACGGTTTCAGGTGTTGGTAAACGGTATACCTGCCGAAACGACTTTTGGAGATACCGGGGATGGCTGGTATTGGCAGGATGGCGGTATCGTTACTATCAAAAAAACAAGGACATTAGTTAGCATACACGACCTTTCCGGCTTTGACGGGCGGTGCGATGCAATCTATTTCACGTTAGATAGCGCTTTTGTCCCTCCGGTAGAAAAGAATACACTGACTGTTTTCCGTTACCTGCAAACCGGCATCAAACCTAAGAACGGCGGCAAGTATGATTTTGTAGTAATTGGTGGAGGCATAGCAGGCTTATGTGCTGCTGTTTCGGCGGCTCGTCTGGGGATGAAAGTGGCTTTGATACACGACAGGCCAGTCTGGGGCGGCAACAACAGTTCGGAGGTTAGGGTGCATCTTGGAGGACGTATTGCCTTAGAGCCTTATCCGGAGTTGGGTGGTATTGTCAAGGAATTAAGCCCTGAAAAAGGGGGCAATGCACAACCGGCTAACCAATACGAAGACGAAAAGAAAGCTGCACTGATAGATAACGAGCCTAATATAACTCAGTTCATGAACTACAGGGCTTTTGCAGTTGAGATGAACGGGCAGACTATCCGCTCGGTGACAGCCAAACATATTGAATCCGGACGCGAACTTGTCTTTACAGCCCCCTTGTTTGCCGATTGTACGGGCGATGGTACGATTGGCGTTTTGGCTGGCGCCGATTATGTGATGGGACGCGAATCAAAAGCGGAATTTGGTGAACCTACTGCACCCGAATTTGGCGACAGGATGACAATGGGCAGCTCCGTACAATGGTATTCAGTAATAAATGATACACCTTTCCCTATATTCAAATATGGCATGGAGTTCAACGAAGAAAACGTTCAGAAAGTAACCATGGGCGAATGGACATGGGAAACAGGTATGAACCTTAATCAAATAGCAGATTTTGAACGTATCCGCGACTATGGGTTGTTAGTAGTGTACTCTAATTGGTCGTTTCTGAAAAATGAATATAGTGAAAGAGACAAATATGCCAACCGTAGCCTCGGATGGGTGGCCTATATTTCAGGGAAACGCGAATCACGCCGTCTTTTAGGCGATTTGATACTAAAAGAACAGGATATTACCGAAAGAGTGGTTTATCCCGATGGCTCTGCCTGTACATCTTGGAGCATCGATTTACACTATCCTGACCCTGCAAACACCGAGCAGTTTCCCGGACAGGAATTTAAATCCATTGCCGTACATAAGAATATTTTCCCCTATCCTATTCCATACCGTTGCTTCTATTCGCGTAATATCGATAACCTGTTTATGGCAGGCCGACATATCAGCGTGACACACGTGGCTTTAGGAACGACGCGGGTCATGCGCACTACCGGCATGATAGGTGAGGTTGTTGGAATAGCGGCTTCACTATGTAAACAAAATCAAGTCAACCCGCGCGGTGTATACGAAAAACATTTAGATGAGTTGAAAGTCCTGATGAAAAAAGGGGTAGGTAAAACGGGCACAAGGCCTTATCCAGATTACAATCTGGGCGGCACTTTGTTGAAATTTTAGCTATCTTTGCCCATAGATTATGGACGAAAAACGATTAAAATATTTTACTATGAATATAAATACAAGATTGTATACATGGCAAATAATACTGAATCCCAATGCTTTAATGCAAAAGAGCAGTCGGTTTTGGAAAGAAATTGAAAACAAACTTCAGGAGAAACAAATTCAATTTCTTCTTCACGTAACTCCAACTGTCGACGATGCAAAAGAAGTAATTAGCACACTTTGTCTTAAAGGGGCAAGGCATTTTATTCTGGTGGGCGGAGATGGTTCTTTGAATATTTTTACCAATGCGGTGATGAAATCACAGGTGGTCAGTTCGGAAATTTTTGCTGCTATTATCCCTGCCGGTAGCGGCAATGATTGGCGAAGGTCTCACGGTTACTCAAACCGTCACCTGGATGCTGTGGATGTATTGATAGAAGGAAATTTTTTAAAGCACGATGTAGGACTTGTTGAAACGGTCATCAACGACCAGGTGATAGGTACCCGTTACTTTATTAACATTGCGGGATTTGGATTCGATGGAGCAGTCATTTTCAATGTCGGCAAAAGGACATCGCCAATTTTCAAAAAACAGATGTATTTAATCAGTCTCCTTAAAACGCTGTTAGCGTATAAATCACAGATAGTAAATATAGATGCTAACAATTTTTGCATTTCAAAAAATATTTTTTCAATAGCTGTTGGTATCTGTCAATTTAATGGAAACGGGATGCGTCAATGTCCGGATGCTATCTCCAATGATGGACTTTTTGATGTCGTAGTGATTGAAAGGGTAAGTATCGTTAAGGTTCTGCAAAACATAAAAAATCTATTCAAAGGGACACATGTTAAAAACTTAAAAGAAGTTTCCATGTACCGAACCGACTGTTTGGAAATTAACGCAAAGCCTTATATTTTGGGAGAAGTGGAGGGCGAGATGCTATCGGTTGGAAATTACAGAATTAGATGTATTAACTCGGCAATAAATTTTCTGATGTCAACTTAAAAAAACTAATCGTTTCCAAACCGTGTGCCCGTTCCGGGCAATTGCTCCTTCCCCGTGACCGATACCAAATCCTTGACTACATGGCGCCTGAGAATCTCAATAAATTTGCGGGACAAACAGCTAAACGGGAATAAGGCAAATAAAAGGTTAGAATCAGCGATATAATAATCGCATCAAATATTAAAAAACTGCTTATATAATCTAAGCAAGTTCAAATAAAATTCGTATCTTTGCCGCATGAAAACAGAGGAAAAATACCCAAGTCATTTTCAGGAATTTCTTTCTCAATTTCCTGACGAAAAATCTTGTTGGCTATATCTAATAGGAATTAGATGGCCGGATGGGTTTGTATGTGCTCATTGCCATTCGGTTAAATACTGGCTTACATCAAAACATAAGATTCATTGTACAGAATGTGAAAAGGAATTTTCCATTACAAGCGGTACGATATTTGAAAAGAGTAGTAAGCCATTGCTATTGTAGTTTCACATCATATGGTGGGTTGTAGCCCAAAAAACGGGTGCAAGTGCAAATAATATGATGGATTTCACGGGATTCAGGTCTTATAAAGTAGCATGGACTTGGTTACATAAACTGCGTAGAGCTATGGTTAGGGATGGACGTGAAAAATTATCCGGTATTGTTGAAGTGGATGAGACCTATATAGGAGGTAAAGAAACTGGTAAAGGAAAACAGAGAAGAGGTGCAGAAGTTAAATCTCTCGTACTAGTTGCAACTGAATGTATAGGGAAAAAGATAGGCAGAGTACGTTTTAGAATCATACAGGATGCTTCAAGTGAAAGCCTTATACCATTCATAGAAGAAAATGTAGAATTACAAACCACTGTTATTACTGATGGATGGTCAGGTTATGCTTCATTATCCAATAGAAAAGACTACCACTATAAAGTAAAAGTCATTACCGGAAGTGGAAAGCAAGCCCACGAATTATTGCCTCATGTACACATGGTAGATTCATTAGTAAAACGATGGATTTATGGAACACACCATGGGAACGTATCTCCAAAACACCTAGAATATTATTTGGATGAGTTCGCTTTCCGTTTTAATAGAAAGCTATCTACGCATAGAGGAAAGTTGTTTTATAGGCTGATGCAACAAGCTGTAAATACTTTACCGATTACTTATAAAGACATTAAAAAATAACTTGCTTAGATTGCATAAGCAGTTTTTTTAATTCAATTAACTTTTTTTCATCGGGTGTTACCGCTTCCGTTAATTCGCCAAGATGCTTGCGTATCGTTTCAAATTCCTTGGTTTCACGCAACCGCATCGTTTCATCGAAATCCAAATTTGGATAACTTGGCAAGTCTACGGATAG
>CAYUAK010000118.1:0-1574 GCA_964442765.1 uncultured Tannerella sp.
CCGACGTATAAACAGTCGGCGGCACGGTATCATAAATGCCGTATATTGTCGAGTTCAGTTCGCCGTCATAGCTGTATCCCGCCTCCGCGCGCTGATATAGCTCGCTTTGGTATCCGCTCTCGAAGTAATAATCGGTGTTTCCGTCTAACGCATAGGCGTTTACCGCGAAACAAACGAGCGCGGCGGCTGTCATCGCCGTAATAATAAATAGTTTCTTCATTGTTATTATTCCCCTTTAATATAGATTTTGTCGCTGTCCACTTTTCGTGTGAGCGAGCGGTCATCGAACCGGATGAGGATTTCTTTGTTCAAAAGCTCCCTTGCCGCGCGTTTACTCAAAACGAGCAAGTATGATTTGCTCCGAGCGTCCTGCAGATAGGGGAGCAGATCGACAGTCGGCTTTTTGTAGTTAATCCATTCCCGACCGATTAAATTGTAGCTGTCGCCGTGCTGATTGTAGATTTCAACATCCTTTTTCACGGTTACCACTATAAAAATCAGCCCTGCGGCTAACATCGCGGCGAGCAATACACCGCCCAAGATGAACAGCCACATAAAGTCATCGGGGATTTTCTCGCCTCTGTAGGTGATGGTATAAATCACTTTTTCCACTACCGTTTTGCTGATCGTGCCTGTGTAGGTGACCGTTGTGATATAACCTGTCGGCACGGTTCTCGTTGCGGTCGCGCTATAACTCGCCACAGCCTTATACTGGCTTGGGATCAGGCTGTCGCCCACAAGGTCTGTTCCGGTGACTATCCAATTGATGTTTACAAGGTTCAGCGTGTGTCCGTCCTTGACGGTCGTTCTCGGAACGCCGGAGGGATCGTTGTACCTAAAGCCGCCGAATTCTTTTGTATCGCTTATTGTGTAGCTGCTTTTAGTATATCCTGCCACTTCGGTGACGATGGTGGAGGGGTCAATGTACGCCCTGCCGGTCATGCCGTTTTCTTCACATTCAATGTAAGGCTCAAAGTTTTTAAGTATCACCGCCGTATCGTTGGTTTGCGTGGTGATTTCCCTTGTAAACTTCACCTCTTTGCTCGTTTCGATTGTTACTTCGTTTTTGTCTGTTGACTGATGGCTGAATAGATATTTTTTTACCTTAAAGTCAGCCTCTATCAATGTTTCGACATCGGCGTCGGGTGTTACCTCAAAGGTTTTTATGATATACTCCGCGCCGTCCCTGCTGATTCGCTCCGTGTTAATAGCTGATGATGCAAACGCTGCCAGATGGCTCATCAGAAACACACAGAGGAGCACCGCCATTACCGTTATTTTGCCTGATTGTTTCATTTTTTTCATCCCTTTCTATGTTTTGTAAATATAAAACAGACTTGCCGATGCTTTCGGCAAACGCTATTTCCTGTGCCATCCCCTCTGATATCCTGCTGCCGTAAACCCATAATTCATCGCATCGGGAGAGCAGTTCTCTGCCCATGCCCAACCCTTGTTCACGTTCCTGCGGGATATCGTCCGAGAGAAATTGGGTAAAAAATAAATGCGGAGCTATCGGCGTTACGCCTTTCTCAACCGCATCCATACAGTATTCCCTTGCTTTTTCCATGTTAGCG
>CAYUAK010000119.1:0-27186 GCA_964442765.1 uncultured Tannerella sp.
TCTACCCTGAGTGACGCTTCGCTTACTCAGGGTTATCCATGTCAGTCTCCTACGGAGACCTGAGTAATTACCTTTTTTGCCAGGTTTAACTTATTTATGATTCAGAAATGCGAAACATTAGCACAATAATTATTACTCAATGGAATGTTCACGAAGTGGAAGAACGTTCCTTGATGTTAAAATTAAAAATAATGTGTCTCTTTACGAAGTGAAGAAAAATGGGGGCAGGGGGATGTTTCTGGATTCCTCAATTGTTTTCCCGTAACTGCTCGGTTAGGATATGGTCGTCTTCGGCGCGTTTTTTAAGAATCTCAAGGTAATCATGCTGCTTTTCCCTGTATATATCATCCACCGGTCGATGCGCTTTGAGGATGGTATGCGCTCTTTCCGCAAATTCAATCGCTTTGGAAAAATTGCCCGTCACTTCGTAGTACAATGCTAAGTTGGAGGCTAAGCGGGCTTTGTGTTTCCATCGTTTTTCTTTTGCAAATAAGGGAAGCCACTCATCGGCTGCCGCTTCCCACCGGTCGGCAAGCGCGTAGGACGTAGCCCGCTTCCAATCGGACAAAACACTTGTATAGAGCCAACGCTTGTCGTCCGTCCAAAACGGCGTAAAATGAACGCGCAGGTTATAGCCGGTAGTCTCTGCCAAATAACGCATGCTTTCTCGTATATCCTCAAATGAAATATATGTAATAATGCCAAATTCGTCTTTATAATCTATAATAGAAAAATACCGGCTCAATGAATCGACAAAAGGAACCGTATACGACAGCCGATATCCGGGGCAAACCGCTCTTAACTCGCCTGTAATGAATATTTTAAAAAACACCCAATTAACAGCGTTTTGATCATGAGACAATAATATTGAAGAATAAAATAACAATTTGTCTAAAGAAATAAGCGCATCGACTTCATACTCATCGCACAACGCTGCTACGTCGTTCATCTGAAGCGGTTGTTTGAATAAAAAGAGAGAATCATGTCGCAGGGTGTCGTCACATAAACGTACATCATCAAATAGCGGAGATTCAGTCATAGCTTTTCCTAAAGAAAGGCTAAAGAAATAGGCTAAGCTATCAGCCGATAAGGCTGCGAATGAATTGGGTTGTAGACGGTTACTTTGAATTGTATGTCCATAATTATCCGGTTGTTGCACCGTATTATTGACTATCATTATCGTATTAATTTCTTTTGGAAATGTTATCGTCGCCGGGTTATACGTCTCTATTCGTACTGTTCTGTATGATTTACAGGAAAAGCACAAAAACGTAAAAAGCGTTAAGGCGCAGAAGCACGAAAGGATAAAAACACGATGTAACATTTTTTACCAAATAGTATGGGTTAATCAGCACAGAGGAACATAAAGGTCAGTTAGCTAAAACTTGAATTAAAATCGTCTTCGCCAAACCTGAAACCTATCATGCATAATCGCATACGGCTTTGAAGTATCCGATGGATTCGGCTATACCCAGGAAGGGGTCTTTCATATCTTTCTCATATTCAAGACTACACTTTCCTGTATAGTTTACTTTGCGCATCATACGGATAAAAGCTGGGAAGTCGATTTTACCCCGGCCTATCTCAATACCCCGTCCGGCTTTGGTCGAATCGGTCACATCCTTGATATGCACGTCAAATACGCGGGTATGATATTTTTCCAGGTCTGCTATCGGGTCGCAGCCATATCTTAAATTATGCCCAATATCGAGGCACATGCCGATACGCGGGTCGAGGTTCTTGGTGTTTTCCCACACATCGGTAGCGTCCGGGTAGTTAGGATTGTCCGGCCCATGCAGGTGTATAGCGTAGGTATATCCGTACTCCTTCACTTTCTTGTCGACGTAAGGCAAGAGGTCATAGTTTGGCACTCCTACAATTAATTTTACACCTACTCGCTTTGCATAATCGAAGCTGCGATTGATTTCGGCTTCTGAGCGCATGTAGATAGGGCCTACGCCGTAACCGGTCACGTCGTAAGAAGCGCATTTCTCGTGAAACTCCTTGATTTTTTCGTCCGAAGCATCCAAGGGTAAATGAAAATCTTTGATACATAGATAGTGCATATCCAATCGTTGCATCGTTTTTAACGTCGTTTCCAAATCAAAATTCAGAAACGTGTAACCGGCCATTCCTAACTGAAACGGGTTACTGACTTTCGGACCCTTCGGTTGAGCAGTAGTCCGGTTCTGAGAAACATCGCTTACGCTCGTCAGAAGCGGTGCGGCTGCCAATGGGGTTGCGCTCAAAATAGCAGCGCCAAATACCCCTTTCTTTAAAAATTCTCGTCTGTTTGTCATGTTGTCATATATAAATTGTTAATAAAAAAATAAATTACATCCCCCTGCCCCCTTCAAAGGGGGAGCTTGCCCTTAGTATTTTTAATTTTTTTTCGGCATCGGCTTGTTTTTTTCTTTCGTTAGCGATGACTTCGGGGCGGGCATTCTCTATGAATTTTTGATTATTAAGCTTGTTCATAACTGTTTGGAGGAATCCCTCAAGGTATTTTATTTCATTTTCAATCTTTTTTAAATCTTGTTCCGTATTCATATTATTGCTAAGTTGAATAGCAAATTCGGTTGTCCCAACTAAAAAAGAAGCGGAAGCAGAATCTTTGGCGGCGCGAACAATGTCTTCGAGATTACCCATCTTCATGATAATCGCATTATAATCATCGTTATACTCACCGGAGACCACATTCAAAAAAAGGGGATCTCTATTGGGGATATTTCGTTCCAGTCGAATTGTGCGTATATTGGCTATTATCTGCTTAACCTGTTCGAAGTTAGCAAGAATTTTGTCGTTCTTAGTGGTCACGACAGGTAGAGGGATTATCATGATACTTTCGCCGGCTTTACGCTCGGCAAGCGACTGCCAAACCTCTTCGGTGATGAAAGGCATGAAAGGGTGAAGCAGGATAACCAATTTTTCAAAAAATGTGAGGGTAGCTTGATAAACATCTGCATCGACAGGCTGTTGATAGGCAGGCTTTATGATTTCCAAATACCAGGAAGAAAAATCATCCCAGAACAATTTGTAAATCGTCATCAGCGCTTCGGAGATACGGTATTTGTCCATCTCGTCGTTTATCTGTTCGATAGTCGCACTCAGCCGCGCATCAAACCATGTTATAGCCCCCTCGCTCGCGCCTCCCCCCTCACTCGCGCAGTTCGCCACCTTCCACCCCTTCACCAACCGGAGCGCGTTCCATATCTTATTATTAAAATTACGTCCTAACTCACACAGTGCCACATCAAACGGCAGATCGTTACCGGCAGGCGAAGTAAGCAACATCCCCATACGGACGCCATCAGCGCCAAACATATCCATCAGCCGAATCGGGTCAGGCGAGTTACCCAGCGATTTCGACATTTTACGCCCCTTATTGTCGCGCACGATACCTGTAAAATACACATTATAAAAGCAGGGCTTGCCGCGATACTCATAGCCTGACATAATCATTCTGGCAACCCAAAAAAAGATGATTTCGGGCGCTGTCACTAAGTCGTTAGTTGGATAATAATAGTTAATATCCTCATTATCGGGATTATTTATGCCATCAAAGACCGAAATAGGCCACAGCCATGACGAGAACCAGGTGTCGAGACAGTCCTCATCTTGCCGCAGGTCGGTGATGAGCAGTTCGGGCTTGCCCGTTTTTTCTCTTGCCAACCGTAGCGCTTCCTCCGGTGTTTCCGCTACGACAAACCCTCCTTCGGGCAGATAATAAGCCGGGATACGATGCCCCCACCAGAGCTGTCGCGAGATACACCAGTTTTTGATGTTCTCCATCCAATGGCGGTAGATATTTTTAAACTTGGCCGGATAAAACCGTATCGTATCGTCCATTACCGCTTCTAATGCCGGTTTCGTTATTTGCTCCATGTCAAGGAACCACTGCACGGACAGTTTGGGTTCTATCGGGATATCGGTTCGTTCCGAGAATCCCACTTTATTGGTATAGTCCTCTATTTTTTCCATCAACCCGGCGGCGGTAAGGTCATCGACAATCCGGCGTCTGACATCAAAGCGGTCCATCCCGATATATATTTCGCCTGCTTCGCTAATCGTACCATTGTCATTGAAGATGTCGATAGCCGGCAGGTTATGTTTTTCGCCTAACAAATAGTCGTTTACATCGTGCGCCGGCGTCACTTTCAGGCACCCCGTACCGAAGTCCATGTCCACAAATTCTTCATCTTCGATGACCGGAACGATACGATTCACTAACGGTACAACGACTTTCTTCCCGCGCAGATGCCGGTTTTTCGGGTCAGCAGGGTGGATACACATCGCCGTATCCCCCATAATCGTTTCGGGGCGTGTGGTAGCGACAACGGCATACCCGTCCTCGCCATCGATTTTGTATCTCAGGTAGTATAACTTCCCCTGTTGTTCTTTGAAAATCACTTCCTCATCCGAAAGGGCTGTCAGTGCCTTCGGATCCCAGTTAATCATCCGGACGCCTCTGTAAATCTTCCCTTTATTATACAGGTCGACAAAAACTTTGATGACGCTTGTCGAGCGTTTTTCGTCCATTGTAAAGCATGTTCTATCCCAATCGCACGAAGCGCCGAGCCTTTTCAGTTGTTCGAGGATGATACCTCCGTGCTTGCGCGTCCACTCCCAGGCATGTTCGAGAAACTGCTCCCGTGTAAGGTCGGTTTTGCTGATTCCTTCGGCGGCCAGCTTAGCGACCACCTTGGCCTCGGTAGCGATGGAGGCATGGTCGGTACCCGGCGCCCAGCAAGCGTTTTTCCCTAACTGTCGCGCCCGCCTCACTAAGATGTCCTGTATCGTATTGTTCAACATGTGCCCCATGTGCAAAACACCGGTCACATTCGGCGGCGGTATAACAATCGTAAAAGGCTCACGCTCATCGGGTATGGACTTGAAAAACCCGTTCTCTGTCCAATACCGGTACCATTTATCCTCAACCAACGCAGGGTCGTATTTCGCAGCTAATTCCATTTTGTTCTAAGTTATTAATTATTAATCAAAAGCGTCAAGTTTGGTTATGCAATCTTTCCTCTACATCTTGCTTATAGTTCCTTTTCTTAACTCTCGCTAATTACGACGCAAAGATACAAAAGAAATCAAAATCTATACTTGTTTATGGATTTAAATATTTTTTAGCTGTCTGAGGCAAATTGAAAATATTCTTCTTATATCTTTCATTAATAATATTTTAGAGAATGAACGCAGGGACACAAAAAAAATAAAACTGAAAGCTGAATTGAAAATCGGCCTTCGTTGAAACTGAAAACTGAAAACTAATTCCTACCTTTGCGGCGTTTTTTAATCATTTCACTATGCAAAAAAATCTCGTTATCGTCGAATCGCCCGCTAAAGCCAAAACGATTGAAAAGTTTTTGGGAAAAGACTACAAGGTGTTGTCAAGTTACGGTCACATCCGTGACCTCAAATCTAAAGATTTCAGTATCAACATTGAAAACAATTACATGCCGGTATATATTATTCCGCCTGACAAGAAAAAGGTGGTCGCGGAGCTAAAAAAAGAAGCTGCAAATGCTTCAGAGATACTGCTTGCTTCGGATGAAGACCGCGAGGGTGAAGCCATTGCCTGGCACCTGTTTGAAACACTTGGCCTGAAAGCTGAGAAGACCAAACGTATTGTTTTCCATGAGATAACAAAAAATGCTATCATCAATGCGCTGAAAAATCCGAGGAATATAGATATGAACTTAGTCAATGCCCAACAGGCGCGTCGCGTACTGGACCGCATAGTGGGTTTTGAGGTGTCGCCTATCCTGTGGCGCAAGATAAAACCGGCCTTATCCGCCGGACGTGTTCAGTCGGTGGCTGTCCGCTTAATTGTCGACCGTGAACGCGAAATAAACCGGTTTATTTCGGAAGCTTCCTACCGCGTTACGGCTGCCTTAATTCTTTCCGACGGAACAACCCTATTGAACGCCCGGCTTAACAAACGTCTGAAAGACAAGGATACTGCGTATTCATTTCTGGAATCGTGCAAAGAGAGTACCTTTCGTATTGAAGACATAACGAAGAAACCCTTTAAAAAAACACCTGCTCCGCCGTTTACGACCTCTACCCTGCAACAGGAAGCTGCACGCAAACTCGGTTTTTCGGTTTCACAAACGATGATGATAGCCCAACGTTTGTACGAATCGGGGTACATCACTTACATGCGAACCGATTCGGTCAACCTGAGTTCACTCGCACTGAACACCTGTAAGGAGGCTATTATCAACTCCTACGGCGAGCGTTATTATAAATTTCGACAATACCAAACGAAAAGTAAATCGGCACAGGAAGCACACGAAGCCATACGCCCTACCTATATGAGCGCCCCCGAAATAAGTGGTACTATACAGGAAAAAAGACTCTATGACCTTATTTTCAAGCGTACCATCGCCAGCCAGATGGCGGACGCCGAGTTGGAACGCACTACTATTACCATAGACATCCGATATAAAGAAGAAGAAAAATTCATCGCTTCGGGTGAGATCGTTACTTTCGACGGATTTCTGCATGTCTATATGGAGAGCCTTGACGAAGATGTCGAAAGCGAATTAGACAATGGATTACTGCCACCGGTAAAAGATAACGAAGCGCTAACTATGAAGGAATTAGTTGCAACCGAACGCTTTACACAACGACTACCGCGGTATACCGAAGCCAGCTTAGTGAATAAATTAGAAGAATTGGGGATCGGAAGACCATCGACTTACGCCCCTACCATTCAAACGATTCAAAACCGGAAATATGTGGTAAGAGATGATAAAGAGGGAGCCGAAAGAAGCTATAACATTCTGATACTTAAAAACAACAAGCTATCCGACATCCATAAAACCGAGATAATCGGCAACGAGCGCAATAAATTGATTCCTACCGACATCGGCGCTATTGTCAATGACTTCCTGGTTGAGTACTTCCCCGATATATTAGACTATAACTTTACCGCCAATGTGGAAAAAGAATTTGATGCCATCGCCGAAGGAGCGTTAGACTGGACAACAGTTATTGACCGGTTCTATACGAAATTCCATCCCGTCGTCGAGGCTATCTTATCTATCAAAACAGAACATAAAGTGGGTGAGCGGGAATTAGGCATTGACCCGAATAGCGGCAAACCGGTTTTTGTCAAAATTGGACGCTTTGGCCCTATTGTACAGATTGGACTGTCTAAAACGGATGATACAACCGATAAACCGCTGTTTGCTTCATTACTAAAGGAACAGTCAATAGAAACCATCACACTTGAAGAGGCGCTTAAACTGTTTGAGCTGCCTTGCTTTCTCGGCGTGTACGAAGACTTGGAGATGACTGCCGGTATTGGACGATTTGGGCCGTATGTCAAGCATAACGGAGTTTTCATCTCTATTCCGAAAACAATGAACCCTTTGAGCATCACGGCAGAAAAAGCCATCGAACTGATTGAAGGTAAACGAAGGAAATCTTTAGAACGGAATATTAAATCCTTTGACGATGAACCCGATATGGAAATATTGAATGGAAGATTTGGCCCTTATATCGCCTTCAAAGGCGCTAATTATCGTATCCCAAAAGGCTCGGATCCACAGTCGATGACCTTAGAAGAATGTCTGCAAATAATAGCAAACACGCCTGAAAAACCGGCTAAGAAAAAAAAGGGTAAATAGAATCAAAGAACATCCCCCTGCCCCCTTCAAAGGGGGACTACATCCGCTCGGGCATCTCGATACCTAACAGCGACATGCCCGAAAGGATTACCTTTGCAACGTTTTGCGACAGGACAAGACGTAAGTTACGGATAGCTTCGTTTTCTTCGCGCAGGATGGGAAAGTCATGATAAAACTGATTGTATTCACGCGCTAGCTCATAGATATAATTGGCAATACAGGAAGGACTGTAGGTCGCACCCGCTTCTTGAATCGTTGCCGGATAAGCGGTCAGTAGCCGGATGATGGTTTCCTCTTTTTCGGGTAACGGCGTATCAACTGGTAGACTTTCTGCAAACAGTAGCCCCTGTTCTTCGGCTTTCCTTAATACAGATCGTATGCGCGCATACGTATATTGAATAAAAGAACCGGTGTTACCATTGAAATCAATCGATTCCTTAGGGTTGAAAGTCATGTTTTTTCGCGGGTCTACTTTGAGTATAAAGTATTTAAGCGAACCTAAGCCGATGATGCGAATAATGTTCTCGGCTTCTTCGGCAGTTAAACCATCTAATTTCCCTAACTCATTGGAAATCTCACGCGCCGTAGCTATCATCTCATCCATCAGGTCGTCGGCATCTACCACCGTTCCTTCGCGACTTTTCATTTTACCTTCCGGTAGCTCAACCATCCCGTATGAGAAATGTATAAGCCCTTTCCCGAAAGCAAATCCTAACTTATCCAGCAAAATCGAAAGGGCCTGGAAGTGGTAGTTTTGTTCGTTCCCAACTACATATATCATCTTATCAATCGGATAGTCATCGAAACGAATTTTTGCCGTTCCAATATCTTGCGTCATATAAACGGACGTACCGTCCGAGCGCAACAACACTTTTTCATCTAAGCCATCAGCTCTCAAATCAGCCCACACTGAGCCATCCTCCTGACGGTAAAATATTCCTTTGTCGAGACCTTCTAAAACCGTTTTCTTTCCTTCCAAGTAGGTTCCCGATTCATAATAAATCTTATCAAAATCTACGCCCATCCGCTGATAGGTCTTGTCGAACCCGTGGTATACCCATCCGTTCATTCGATTCCATAACGCCCTTACTTCTTCATCGCCAGCTTCCCACCGAAGCAACAGGTCTCGTACTTCAGCCATTAGCTCCGATGTAGCTTCGGCCTCTTTATCGCTCAGACCTTCCGCTCTCTTTTTTGCCAATTCTTCGCGGTAACGCCGGTCAAAAAGAACATAAAAGTCGCCCACCAAATGGTCGCCTTTCTTCCCTGCCGATGCGGGCGTGACACCTTCTCCCCATTTCTGCCATGCCAGCATAGATTTACAGATATGGATGCCGCGGTCGTTGACTATATTTGTCTTAACAACCTTGTAACCACTTGCTTTTAATATTTCTGCCAAGCTAAAACCTAACAGGTTATTGCGTATATGCCCCAGATGAAGCGGTTTGTTGGTGTTAGGCGACGAATATTCGACCATCACCAAAGGCGATTGCTCGGTGGCTTTCCTGCGACCGAAATCGGATTGGTCGTTCATGTCGTTCAGCGCTTTTATCCAGCAAGTACTGCTAATGGTTATGTTCAGGAATCCCTTAATAACATTGAAACCGGCAACAATATCCGGTTGGCTGGTCTTTAGAAAACCGCCTATTTCCTGCGCTGTCAGTTCGGGCTTCTTTTTGGAAATCTTTAATAATGGAAAGGTTACCAGTGTTAGATGACCGCTAAAATCCCTGTTCGTCTTTTGCAAGGTGATTTGTTCGACCGGCACATCCGCTCCATACAAAGTTTTCAACGCTATCGTTGTTGTCTCTATCAAGCTTTGTTCTATGTTCATACCTCAAAATTTTGCGCAAAATTAGTGTTTTCTATCGTGAAAATAGAAAAATAGGAATAAAAAAGCATCCGTCATGGTTTTTTTAAAAATACTTTCTACCTTTGTGCGGCTAAATAAAAGATTTTGAAAATGGAAAAACAGGAATATATTTATACAAGCGTTTTGGCTGCTGTTCAGGAATCCAATCGTGTCCTGACAGAAAAGCAGGCAGCAAGCGAGTGTTTGTATCAAGAAACCAATAAATAAATTGAAAGCAGATAAACAAATTATATATCAGACATTTCCGCGATTATTCGGCAACTATACTGAATATCCGGTACGAAACGGGAGTAAGGAGGTGAACGGATGTGGAAAGTTCAACTCCTATACAGTAAAAGCATTGGCGGGCATCCAAGAGTTAGGAATTACACACATCTGGTATACAGGCGTTCTGGCTCATTCGACGGGTACGGATTATTCGTCTTGGGGAATACCGAGCGACCACCAGGCTATCGTAAAAGGAAAAGCCGGCTCGCCGTATGCTATCAAAGATTATTACGATGTCGATCCCGACCTGGCGGAGCGCGTTTCAGACAGGATGAACGAGTTTGTGGCGCTCGTCCGACGGACCCACGATGCTGGTATGAAGGTAATTATCGACTTCGTTCCAAACCATGTTTCCCGAAGTTATCGCTCTCTAATGAAACCTGTAAATATCAGTGACATCGGACAGGACGATAATAAGTCGGTAGCTTTTTCGCCATTCAATAACTTCTATTATTTGCCGGGACAGACGCTAAACCTGCATCTCAGAGAAGAAGAAGTTGGAAAGTTTTATACATCTCCCTACCCCCTTAAAAGGGGGAATATCAATTCTCAAATCTATACTGAGTTTCCGGCAAAAGTAACAGGTAATGATTGTTTTACGGCCAATCCGGGCATACACGACTGGTATGATACGGTCAAACTGAATTACGGCGTCGATTACCTGCATGGTGGCGCCACTTATTTTTCTCCCATCCCGGATACTTGGCACAAAATGCTTCATATCCTGCTTTATTGGGTTGAAAAGGATATAGATGGATTCCGGTGCGACATGGCCGAGATGGTACCCATCTCGTTTTGGAGTTGGGCTATTCCACAGGTTAAAAAACAAAAAAACGTCCTTTTTATTGCCGAAATATATAACCCTTCGCGCTATCAGGAGTTTATTCAGACAGGACGCTTTGATTTTTTATATGACAAATCGGGCGTTTATGATTTGCTGCGGGATATTATGGGCCGCCAATCTTCGATATGGAGTTTGAAAGAGCATTTGCAAAGGGTTGAACCAATGATTGACAGTCTGTTGTTTTTCCTCGAAAACCACGACGAACAACGGATAGCTTCCAACTTTTTTGCAGGCGATGCTTTGGCAGCGATTCCGGCACTGATTTTTATGATGACCTACCGGACGAATCCGGTTATGATCTACAACGGACAGGAGGTAGGCGAAAAAGGGATGGATAACGAAGGGTTTAGCGGTTTGGATGGCAAGACTTCTATCTTCGACTACTGGCGTATGGACAGTATTCGTCGTTGGGCGAATGTCGGATGCTTCGATGGCGGACTGTTAAATGAAACAGAAAAATCGTTACGCCTGCTTTACAAAAGAATTTTGACATTAGCAGTTGAAGAAAAAGCCCTGTCAATGGGTCTTTTTTATAGCTTGGACAATACCCCCGATCAAGTTTTAGCGTTTCTTCGCAAGTACGGAAATGAATTGATATTAGTGAGTATCAATTTCAGTAAGCATCCTATTCATACACGTATTAAAATACCTAAGGAGGCATTCGATATTTTACAAATACCCGATAATAAGGTCTCTATGATGAAAGAACTCCTGTCGGACGAAGAAAACATCTGCTCCTTAACGCACACCTGCCCTTTTCAAACAACCCTATCGGAACAATCCGCAAAAATCTATAAATTAACCTATTAACTAATCTGTAAATTAGGTCAATTAGGTCAATTGTGTCAATTGTTAATAACTTTTTGTTAAAAAAAAATCTACCAATTAATTTGTTTTGTACTTTTGCAGCCGCAAAATTCAATACATTTTTCAATGAGCGCTTATACCCCTTTCCTTATTTTTTCGGGTACTAAAACCCGTTATTTGGCCGAAAAAATTTGTTCGAGCCTTAAATGCCCGCTTGGACAGATGAATATCCAATATTTTGCCGATGGAGAGTTTTCCATTTCATACGAAGAATCTATCCGCGGAAGGGATGTTTTTTTGGTACAATCTACCTTCCCTAACTCCGACAACCTGATGGAACTGCTCTTGATGATCGACGCCGCTAAACGCGCTTCGGCTAATTCCATTATCGCTGTCATACCCTATTTCGGTTGGGCCAGGCAAGACCGCAAAGACAAACCACGTGTGTCTATCGGCGCCAAGCTAATAGCCGACATCTTGATGGTAGCAGGTATCAACCGGCTTATAACCATGGATCTGCATGCAGACCAGATCCAGGGATTCTTCAATGTGCCGGTCGACCACCTGTACGCTTCCAACGTTTTCATCAATCATATCAAGAAGAAACTACCACTGCATAATCTGATCATGGCCGCTCCGGACGTTGGCGGCACGAAAAGGGCAAGCAGCTATGCGAAGTTCTTAGAAATCCCGATGGTTATCTGTCATAAGACACGACAGCAGGCTAATGAAATAGCCGATATGCGGATTATCGGAGATGTGACGGGCAAAGATGTGCTTTTAGTAGACGATATTGTGGACACAGCCGGTACTATCACAAGGGCAGCCGACCTGATGATGCAAAACGGCGCAAAGTCCGTTAGGGCCTTAATAAGCCATGCGGTCATGTCAGACCCAGCAACCGACAGGGTCAACCAATCGGCCTTGAATGAAATGATTTTTAGCGATTCAATCCCTTATTCTAAAAAATGTGAGAAAGTAACCGTATTGTCGGTGGCCGAAATGTTTGCCGAAGCTATCCGGAGAGTATGTAACGACGAATCAATCAGCTCGTTATATGTAATCAAATAATCACCCCGCTGCCGTAACAAAGGCGGTGTTCTTTATCGTATAGAACAGCATATTGCCCCGCTGCAATACCTTGAATTTTTTCATCGCTCGTCAAGATATACTGATCTCCGGAACGACTTAGATAACCATGCGTGAATTGGGGCGTATGACGTATCTTGAATGTCACTTCTTTGGCATCGTCAAAGTCACCCCAGATATCACAGGTGATAAAATGGAATCCCTTTAATCGGATAGTCTTTCCATATTGCGTTTCAGGATCATATCCGTTGGAAACGTAAAGCGTATTCGTTTGAACATCTTTTTGAACAACAAACCAGGGGCCTCCACTCAAACGAAGCCCTTTTCGTTGACCTATCGTATGAAACCAATATCCGTTATGCTCCCCTTTTACCTTGCCTGTTTCCAATTCGACAATAGGGCCTTTACGCCGACCTAAATACCTTTCAATGAAATCATTATAATTCACTTTTCCAAGGAAACAGATTCCCTGGCTGTCTTTCCGTTGTGCGCTGGGGAGTTTTTGCTCCGATGCAATCCAACGAACCTCGTTTTTCATCATCTGTCCAATAGGAAACAGCAACTTGGAAATCTGAAGATTTGTACATTGTGCAAGGAAATCGGTCTGGTCCTTCAGCGGGTCTTTGGCAGTAGAAAGCCAGGTCATCCCATCTATCTCGGTTGTAGTAGCATAATGACCGGTAGCAGTCTTATCGAAATCTTTCCCCCATTTTTCTTCAAAGCAACCGAATTTGATATACCGGTTACATATCATATCCGGGTTAGGCGTCAATCCCTGTTTGACGGAATCAATCGTATAACTAACCACTTTCTCCCAATACTCGTCATGCAGCGAAACAACCTCCATCCGGCAACCGTATTTTTTGGCCAGGAAACCCGTTATCTCAATATCTTCTTCCGCCGGACAGTCCATAAATCCGCCCTTTTCTTCCCTTCCTATACGGATATAAAAGAGTGCAGGCTCATAGCCTGCCTCTTTTAAAAGATGCACAACAACCGAACTGTCAACCCCACCGGAAACCAACGCCGCTATTTCCATTCCTTTTTTGCTATTAATCCGCCACAAAAGTACAAAAAAATTTCCGGTCAGGGGACGGAGCAACTCCGTCACGGGGACAGGGGAGTTGGTGGAATTTACCTCGACCGAACCTCCTTCCGCATGAAAGTCAGGTAGGATAGTCCGAACCAGAATACTGTACCGGCGATAAGCGCTGTCAGTTGTGACCAAACAAGCAACAAACTTTGCCCAAGTGGTAACGGACTGGGAATAGCGCCCTGTATCTGTTCGGTAGTCAACGGACCAAGCGCGCGTACGTTAGGCATCAGCAGGGTGGTAGAGGCATCGCTGAACAGTTGGTTGGGGGCTACACGCATCAGGTTGAGCATGAAGTGTTCAAAATTGACTATCCTGTATTCCGAAGCCATTTCGGGAGGCATAATGGCTCTGGCAACCAAGCTCATAATCATCCCGTAAAACACACTGAAAAACAACCAAACTGCTATACAAGCTAAGGCCGATGTGGCTGCCTGACGAAATTGAATCGAAAAAAAGATTGCCAGATTCAACCAGAAAGCTACATAACAAATGCTCAACAGGATGAAAAACACTATTCGTAAAAACTCTTCTGGCGTTGGAGGGATACCAATGACTATCAAACCGAAACCAATCACTAAAAATCCGAGTGCAAAGAACATCACACTAATGACCGTCAGCGCCGCTATAAACTTGGCGTTAATGAGATAGTCACGATGAACGGGCTGTGCCAGTACTCGGCTAAGCGTACCCCGATTATACTCTGTATTGATAGCATCGAACCCGAAACTGATACCGAACAGCGGCCCTAAAAAACTGACGAAAACAAGGAATGAGGGCAACGAACCGTCTGATATTGTAAACAGCCTCAGGAAAAAGAACGCATCATCGGGCTTGATAACCTTGCTGATATTGGATAGCGATGTATACAACGCTCCGAAACAGGTGAGCAGGATAATACCTGCGAGGATGATGAAACGCCAATTCCGAATATGGTCGGATATTTCCTTGCCGACAATCACGCTGAATGGATGTTTGGCGGCTTTTATGTTAACAGATTTCATACTGCAGTTCCTCCTTCAAAATAGCGGTTATAGATGTCGTCGAGGCCATATTCTTTCTTTTGCAAGAACGTCAAACTAACTCCCGATTTGACAATTGTTTCAGCAATAACCGGTGTAACATCATGCTTGCAGCCGATACGCAACCTGTCATTATCAAGCCGTATAGTATTGACCCCTTCGATGTTTCCGAGCGCCTCCTGCAATCGGTAATTACAGTTCTGTACTTCAGCTTCGATAACGATGAGTTCGTCGCCAAACAACTGCTGCGATAGCGCTTTGATATCGCCTTCGGCTATCAATCGTCCCTTGACAAACAAACCGACCCGGTCGCATACCTGTTGCACTTGATGCAGATGGTGCGATGAAAAAAGTACGGTTATATCTTCTTCTCGGCTAAGATGTTTTATCAGTTCCATAAATTCACGTATTCCAGCGGGATCGATGCCCGATGTAGGTTCGTCAAGGATGACCACTTTAGGACTTTTGATTAACACATCAGCTAATCCAAGCCGCTGTCGCATCCCGCGCGAATATTTGCCTGTTTTTTTGGTCAGTTCGTCCGACAATCCAACCCTTTCGAGCAGTCGTAATGCTTTTTCTTTGGCTTCTTCGGGCGAGATGCCGTTCAGTTGTGCTGTAAACAGGAGGTTTTCCAATCCGGTACGGTCGTCGTAAAAACCGACATCTTCCGGCAGATAACCCACCTTACGTTTCACTTCAACAGGCTGTCTGGTAGAGTTGATACCGCATACTTTTACACTTCCCGACGTAGGTTCTGTCAGTCCCAACATCATCAAGATTGTCGTTGACTTGCCGGCGCCGTTAGGTCCCAGCAGTCCGAATATCTCTCCTTTGCAGATATTCAGGTTGAGGTTATCAACTGCTTTAAACGACCCGTACTTTTTAGTCAGGCCTTCTAATTCTATCACAAACGGCTTCACGGCTACCTCCTTCCGTACTTCCTGAACAAATAATATACGCCACCTAAAACAGCCACTATCACCAAAATGCCAATCCATCCCCATACCATGGATGTTTTGACGCTCATGCGAAAATCGACAGTTGATGATACTTCGGGTGTCCGTGTTGTCATTTTTACTATATAATCGCCGGGGATCGCTTTGTTTGATGCTTTTACAGTAGCAGAAACAGTCGTAGAATTGTTAGCAGCCAACGATAATACCTTGTCGGGCTCGAAGGTTACTTCCCAGTTAGCTGGTTTTGATGATGCGAATTCAATATCTTTCAGCGCTGACGAGCCAGTGTTGCGCACTTCTAATGTTATTTTTTTCGTATCGCCCGCTGTGATACTTGTACTCAACAAACCGGTGGGTGTAGTGAGTTCGATGCTGTAAGAATCAGTTATGACAGCTTCAAAACTGAGGGTTGCCGATGTAGTTGCGGTGAAAGCACGTACCGGTATTTTAAACGTGCCTGTACCTGTTGAAGTTGGTGGTTTTACTTCCAAACTGATGGTAGTTGTAGCATTGGGTGCAACTTCAACCGATGTCACCTGTCTGCCTTGCGTGCGAAACGCTACGTTCCATCCGCGCGGTGCTTCGGCGGTCAGCGCATACAGTTGCGCTTCGGCGGTGCGGTTGCGCAAAGTGGCGTTGTAGTTGAACGTCGCGCTAGCTTGTCCTTCCATATTTGCCTGGTCGGTAGTAAATTCCGTGTTATACGTTCCCTGTTCGGAAACAATAACCGCCATTGTAAGCGAATATTTGCCTGCATGGATGCTAAACTGATACGACCCTTTATTGACCTGTACCGGCACTTCGACCCGCAATGACAGGGTTTTCTTTTCACCTGGAAGCACCGAAAGACGTCCAATTTTCCATCCTCCCGACTTCAACTCATAGTTCCATCCCCGCGGCATACCGCTTACCGAAACATCAAAATCCTCAACAGCCTCGTTGTTGTTGATGACATCCACACTGTAATCAATAGATTCGCCAGGCGGCACAGAAATCTGAGTATAAGGTGTGTAAAGTGTAACACCTTTCGGGTTATCCGCACGGCAAATCCCCAAAAAAAACACTCCCAAAGTGATGAGAGCTATCAATTTTGTTCGTTTAAACATAAAAATTTCCTCCAAATTTTGTTATACAATACGGCCGCAAAGATATAAAGTAATTTTATTAGCAAAAGTTATTTATTCTTAAATAATGTTATTCACATCGTAGAGACGGTTTATCGGCCATAGAGTTGGGGGAGCTCAATCCTTCCAACATCTTCGTGACTGGTGTTTTACCCGATTTCCGGTCAGTTGCTCCGTCCCCGTGGCGGAGACCGGTTCCGCCAACTCCTCCGTCCCCGTAGCGGAGGAATTTTCGGGGGGGTAGGGTGATTTTGAAATGTTATTGTTTCTTAAAGGGAGAATTGTACTCTTTTGTTAATCAAGTATTTTTGTTTTTCGTTATGTTAATTAAATATAATTTTAATAATAATAAAAAGATTTTTTTGGGTGGCAGTAAAATAATGTCTATTTTTGAGGCAATATTTATGGGTTAACTGAAAAAAAACGCGCATGAATGCAAAGAATAATAAGGAAGTTATCAGGGCTATCCTGCAATTTACGCTTTTCCTGATAGGTTCGGTCAGTTTGGCGGTCTGTATGTTTGCATCGTTTATGAAAACATCGGTCGTCGAGATGCGGCAGATTTTTGACAAATCGGCTGTCTACGACCAACTGCACATGAAGCAGGTCATCCTGACAGAGAGTATCGATTCGATTTACTTTTACTCGACGCTTGTCAATCCCGACAACTCGTACATCAACCACACGTACATGTTGAATACGCTCAGTACGAGAAGCCTGCTTTTCGGTAAGAGCCTTGAGAGCATGAGTAGCGATGACTGTTTGATTTACAAAAGATTATCTGCCAACATGGACGAGTTCTTCAAGTTAAAGGATTCGATTCGGACGGCAGAGCTTCAACTGAATCTCTTACGGGATGAATACACGCGATGTATTAATAACCAGAAAGATATGAACCGGCGATTGTTTAACAGAAATGTATACTGAAATTTTGTAAGCAATGGGTAAAAATGATACAATGAATCAGAAGGAAAGGGTCATGGGGTTTATCTATGTCCTGCTGTTTTTTCTTTCCGTGACAACCGTATGCTGTCTGTCGCTGTTCCTTTATAATTCAAGTTATGCAGCGGTCAAGCAGAAGGATTTCTCTATCAGCAAGATGAAACGGATAGGCGAGTTTCGCTCCGACCAGCGCATATCAGCTCCGACGGTCGATTTGCTTTTTAATAAGATATCTGTTTTTAATCCGGGTATCAACGCCGTTTATGAAGAAGACAACATCAAGTTTTTGATCAATGACCTGCGGACGGTTTATGAGAAAAACGCATTAGATACAAGGTACAAGGCTTTTCAGCACGTTGCCGATTTCTATTACATGTGGTATACCGACCGGCGGACGCTGTGGTCGCTCCAAACGAACATCGAAAGATTCACCAGATACTTAGAGGAATGCGAGTTAGGGCTTGCCAATAAGAAAGATGACTTTGCTAAACTTAAAAAATAGCAGTAACCATGGGAAAGATAAGTAATACCAAGTTATATATCCTTGCGATAATGACAGTTTTTTGTATAGGAGCGGCGCTACTTATACGATTTCTTTTGCAAAAAGGCGAGCCTGCCGCCTTAGTCACCCCTTTAGAGCTGTATTTAGGCGAGCCGATATACTATTCTGACAGCACCTATCGCGCATCCAAGTGGGTATGGGAGTTTGGCAACCGCGACATCTCCGAGCAGAAACACGGTCAGTATGTGTATACCGAAACAGGTTCCTATCGCATCCGGCTGACCGTTGATAATACAAATCAAAAAGAATTTATTGTAACTGTACGGCCGCCTGTTCGTTTCGAGGCCGATTCGTTGATACAAATCATTGCTCCTACCGTTGCTATGCAAGGCGAGTATGTTGTTTTCAAGGGCGTTGGGTATGGGAAAGGATGGCGCTGGTCGTTTGGTGAGACACGCCGAATAGATGCACGGGAGCAAGTAGCTATCTATGCGTATGAAAAACCAAACCGGTATGAAGTAGAGCTTATGACCGACGATACCAAATATCCTATCCGGCATACCATTACAGTGTTACCTAAATATCAGGAAGACGAGAGCGACGAGCGCAGCCGGATAGGAAACGACATTCGTGAACGGCTGCAAGCCATTGTCGACGGAAAGCCATTCGGCACGAACTACAACCATATCCTAACCCGTTATTTAGCCAATAACCCCAATGTTATCATCACCATCAATGACAACAAAACCAATGACTTTTATTCCTATTGTCAGGGTTTGCGTATCATTGACCGTTATAATACGACCATACTTGAGGTATTTGTTTTTCCTGACGAGAATAACCCTCCCTTCCTGAAAACTTTCAAAGTGATGCAATCCAAAAATGTCGAATAATAAGAATACAATGAGCAGGCCAATCTCGACCTTTATTACTTGTTTCGTTTTGCTGTTTGCGTTGCTTTCGACGTCATGCAGTCCGGTTAACAGGTTGTCACGTTTTCAGCGCACACCCCGCGAGTATTCTCTTAACTACTGTTATTCAGATGTAAAAGCCCCTAAGAGCAGTTTGAATGAGGAGACATGGGTTGTTTTTTCCGACCGTGAGAACAACGACACCTATCAAAATCCGGGCGGTAAGATAAAATTGAAACAGATGTCGTTTATGGATGCTTTTTTTGTGATACGAGCGAAAGGTGATTTCGTGCAGTTAGTCAAATATGACCCCCAATTGACGGGCGGCAATCCCCGTGCGCGTATTATACAAAACCGCAAACAGGCAGAGTATTTCGGGTGGGCGCGTCGGTCTAACCTGTTATTGACCAAGCAGTCCAGTTTAGATATGGCCACCGGTTTCAAGAATAAAGCCGTTACGATGATTGTTGATTCATTGGCTATCTTGCAGACCAATCTTATTTTCGATGCCGATTCTATCCTCACCTTCAAGAATGAGGCCATGACGTTACCTAACCGTAAAATCCCCGTTCACGAAATACTGTATATCCTGAAAGCGTCGTCCGACGGCAAAAAAATCCTGACAGCCAGCAAGACCCAATTAGATCCGTTAGAAGCCCCTAACGAAACAATGGGATGGATATCCAATGCCATCATAAAGGAGTTAGGGCAACGGCTTTTTGTCGACGCAGAATCCATCCGCAACGCTCCTGCCGCTGAAGAGCCTGTTTTCCTTGACCGTCAGTGCAAGGACACCCTTTCATTAAACCCTATCGAAGAGCGCGAAATAGTCCATAATTCAAAGAGTAACCCACCTTTTCGATATGCCCCGGTGCGTACATACAAGTCAGAGGCAGGAAAAATCAACTTCCATACAGCCTTTCCTGCACCGCTGATAGACAAAAGCCGTATGCAAGTGCTCAACTTAAACGGCAACCGGATCATGTACAACGACTTTCTTACCTTAGAAGATAACTTACGCAAACTGAACATTATCATCGTCTTTGAAGGAAGGGAGCGGGTCTTAGTCGAATATCCGCGTTTGATGAGCGTAGTGCAGAACCTCCAAGCGCTGCTCAATATAGAAGACGACCCATATCTTTATAAATTTGGGGCTGTATTATCGTACCGCGAGGATAACCGTATAGCTTCGCATCAGCTCAAATCGATTGGCCTTACAGATTCTTTTGATGGAGTGATGGAGTTTTTAACCGCAGAGATGGACAGCGTACCCCGTTACCAGCCTATCGCCAACCAGCAGGCCTGGTTAGGTGTACGAAGGGCGGTCTCTATGATGGAAGAACACCCCGACGAGACCAACCTGATGATCGTCGTTGGTGAATCGGGCTATGATAGCGAAAAAGCCGACAGCCTCTTAGCCAAACGAATAGCGCATGTAAACGGACGGATTATCGGATACCAGATATTCAATGAAACCCTGTCAAATTTCGACAACAACTTCGTACTTCAGATAGAGAACCTGATAGAAAACACAGCGCTGTACGACGTCCCTTTGCGGCGGGAGCGTTTGGTCTTCACCCATCAATTCAAACCCGATGTACGTTACAGGGAAAGCGCTAAAAATGTGTATGCTATCGACCAGGAGAAATCGATGACACAAGGATGGGTGCTGTTTCCGCCCAAAAGTGTAGAGATGCAGCACGATATGCTGACCCAATCCATTGACACCGTTATTTTGGAAATAAAGCAGGACAACGATGGGGTCATTGAAAGTTTGCACAGAGCTTTTAATGAGTTCGGCGACAAGCATTTCCGGTATTCTCCAACCTGGACTTCCTATAACAGAAGAGATTCGACCTGGGCTGTCAATCGCGAAATGCTCCGCAGGATGCCCGGAAAAATCCCCGCATGGTTCTTACCCAGTATGACCCTTACCTTCGACAATACCGAAACGAGCTTAGACTATAACCTCCTCTTGTCGGAAAGCGAGTTGAAGGAGATAAACGGTTTCTTGGAAGATATTACCCGTTATGAACCCGACTATAAATATAAAGGTAAAAGGAAAAATGTGAAACGCTGCAACTGTCCGGATGATTACTTAACCGAAGACGTCCAACCAGACGAGCTTTTGTATGACAAGAACGGCGACCCCATCTACCTGAATACCCGTAAGATACGCAACCATCTGTACGTTTCCTATATGAGTCGTCTCAAATCATCCTACAAGATAAGGACGATATGGCCCTGTAAACTAAGATATTATACCCTTGCCCAGGCAGGAATGGATATCATCGGTCATCCGGCTAAGGACGAATTAGTCAATCTCTATAAGGTGCGGGATTTCAAACGCAAAAAGTATATGAAGAATATGGAATTAGACTTATTAGTCCTCTATTTCAAGCACAAACGGACAGCGTTAGAAAACTTCATGCACAAGAACGACAGGTACTCCTTTGAATCAAATGGAGAGACTTACTATTGGATAAAGAGAGAATTACTTCCGTGATTGTAGGTTTCAGGAAAAGGGGGATGTAAACAACTCCCCCTTTAAAGCCGTGTCTGCCGACAGGCAGGGGGGCAGGGGGATGTAAACTATTAATAAATTATTATACAATATGGCTTGTTATAAGATACCTTTGCTTTTTTCGCGTCTGTTTGAATCGGGCGATTTATCTGTATGCTCCGAAGAAGAATCCATTGACCGCAACTTAGAGCTGATAATCTCGACGTGTCCTGGTGAGCATAAGTTTGACCCTTCTTTCGGATGCGACATCTGGGACCTTGATTTCGAGAACGTCGTCTCGGTACAGCAGTGGGAAAGCAAGTTTGTGGGATTCATCAGCGACGCCATCACACGCTATGAGCCGAGGATCAAAGAAATAGAAACGAAAGTACATTTTCTCGACGTCAAAAACCAGCATGAGTTTTCGGGCGCTGTATCCATTCGTAAACGGGTAGATATACGTATCTATAGCGAGATTTTCAGTTCAGGCAAGAAATGTTGTTTTTATTATTCACTTTATTTAGGCCCTTTAACAAATGATTAAATATGTTTGATAAATCAAAATACTATAAAGAGGTTATAAAGAGCCGGATGTATAAGAACGCCACCGCAATATGGGGTGTTCGCGACGTCGACGACTTTGACCCTATATTAAAATTGTTAGTCGAATCGTTAGCCAGCGAGATCAACAAGCTGTCGAATGAATTAGAGAACTTAGAAGCCCGGTTATTAGAGCGCCTTGCCGGTACGCTCACCCCCGACATCTTCCTCTCGGTACGTCCAGCCCATTTAATCCTCCATGCCAAGCCGTCCGAAGAGCAGGCCACTCTTCGCAAGTCGTCCGTTTTTATACACAAGAAAAAAGATTCCGAGCTTATTCACTTCTCCCCGGCAGGTGATTTCAACTTGATAGCAGGCGATGTGTTAGCCATCATCTGTGCAGGCAAACTTTACCATATCGACAACCGTAAATCGAAAGATATAAGGGCGCGAAGCCAGAGACGTTCCGAAAAATTCAACGATAAAATATGGATTGGATTACGTATTCATCCTTCCCTTCAGCGCATCCAAAACCTTTCTTTCTATTTTGATTTGCCAAACATCGAAAAACGGAACGAGTTGTTACAACTGTTACTGTACAGTCGTTGGGAGCAGGATGGCGTCACGCTGTCGATACGTCCGGGTATCCACAAAGAAACAAGTCCAAACAATAAATACACGCCGTTAGCCGACTACGACCCGACCTATCTGTCGAATGAAAGTATCCTGAATCATTACAGTCACCGGTTCATAACTGTCAGGGACGAGATAGTCAACTTAGAAAAAAACTACAAAATCATCCCCGAAGAGTTAGCCGACCTGTTTCCCGGCATCGAAACGAGTGAGAACCCCACCCATCTGTTATGGCTCAAAGTGACGTTACCGCCCGGGTTTGACTACTATGTGTTAGATGATTTCTTTGTGTCAATCAATGCCTTCCCAATTATCAACCGCAAGTTTTACTCTAAATATACCAAAAAAAACCCATACGTTTCGGTTATCCCTTTCGAGACCAATGAGAACGAATATTTTCTTTCGGTAGAGCAGGTTTCCGATTCCAACCGACGTCATTATATCAACCAGCCCTTACGAAGCGACGACGAAGATAACGAGTGCGGCACTTACATCCTCAAACGGGGTGGCGCCGAGCGGTTTGACGCCCGCAATGCCAAAGAATCGCTTTCCAATCTGATAGACCTGTTGCGGGAAGAAAACACTTCGTTCTCCCTTTTTGGCAAAGGTTTTGTAGACGAGATAGTCAAACGTATTGATACAGAGTTAGTTCTGATAAAGCTCAAACTACATGAGATACGTATCAACAAGGATATAACCAATTACATTGTCATCGATTCGAATGAGGTAGGCGATGTCGTTTACGTCGATTATTGGGTGACCAACTGCGAAGAAGCCAATGGTATCAAGTCGGGTATACCGCTACTCGCTTTTGGCGACTGTCCGGTGAATAGCGATTCGCTGCTTACGTTGACCCAAAGCTATGGCGGCACTCAACGCCGCGACCAGTCGCCCGACACATATAAGTTTGTATTGACAAGCCGAGACCGTATTTTTACTAACGACGACATTGTCAACTTCTGCTTGTCCCGGTTCAAAGACAACATCGTCTCCGCTCATGTCACCAAAGGGATACGTGTCAGTTCGCGCCCCAAAGAAGGACTTATCCGCTCCATCGATGTACATATCACACTGAGAGACGAAATAGGAAACGACGCATCCAACCACCAGGATATGGAAGACCGGCTATTGGCGTTGCTCAAAAAGCGGTCGCCCGATATGTTCAATTACAGAGTTTTCATCACCAACCAAAGCAAGAATAAACTATGAGCTTCGCATTTTCTACCCTCCTGACATCCTACCTGCTGACGCCAATACTCGCTATGATCATGGGCTTGATCTCCTATTTCATGGCCAAAAAGAACAAGCTGCTGAGCAACCGCAAGATGATATTCCTCATATTGCTCATTTCCGTCCTACTCTGCGTACCCGCTTTGCTTGGCTTTGTTCATTACGAGTTTATGCCCTATCTGTATGTCACCTTGATGGTCGTTTACTTGATAGCAGGCTATTACAATGTACTGTTCCTGAAGCGTTATCTGCAAAATGTAAAAAAGGAAAACTCATTTCCTGTGATTTTCTTTTTCCAGTTTGTGATGATGTTCATAGGCGCCGCATTGTTTGTTACCGTTTTCAACCTGTGCAGCGAGTTGAAATTCGGGATATGGGCTTGTACCTGTATGTTATCGTTTATCTTCCCGCCGTTGTTTTGGGAGACATATAATAAGTATATGTCCATCCCTCCGGAAGTGTTCAAAGCATGGAAATATTCGGATAAAGAAGCGATGCCCGATGTCATACCCGACTACGACCGCCTGATGGTCATGGAGATAGAGCTATACAAAACACTGCAAGACACCGCGCCGATGAAAATCAAAGCCAAAGCGCCCGATAACATCACCTTTGGCGACTGGTTCAAGCTGTTCCTGATAGATTATAATTACAAGTTCCCGCTCGAACCCATTGAATTTCAGGATTCGGCTGTCAAATATTCGTGGATTTTCTACGTCAAACGCTCCTTTTTCCTCCCACGTAAATACATTGATTACGAGCTTACCATCCTCGAAAACAAAATAAAAGAGAAATATACGATACTTGCCAAACGTGTTATCGAAGAGAAAAATATAGAAATCAAATAACTGTACTATTATGCTATTCCCACTTAAAAAATTATTAGTCAATTGGGTCGACGGGATGAAGATATCGAAGGAACATCTCGTCTATACTGAAGATTTTTTTATCGACGCTGTCCGCGATTCGGTCAATATCCGGCTTAACAGTTTTAACTATGGCCTCCTGCCGCCCTATACAGGCCAAACCTCCTCAAGCGATTTTGAAATAAAGGAACGAATAACCGGCCATGTAGACATCGAACTGCGCCGATGCAACGCCATTACTTCCGGCGGCTGCCGAATAGACATCAATCCGAGCGACAGCGCCGGCTACCTGAAGTTAGACCATGTATTTGAAACCGGCGGCATCGCACAGGAAAAAATGTGGGACGTCATCCTGATAGTTCAACCCTTTATACGCGTCTCTGTGGGCGTCCCCGACGATGACGAAACGCCTCCACGACACCCGTTTGCCGACAAACTGTACAAACTGTCAATAACACCTAAAGGACAGATTAATTCCGAAGAATTAGGCATGCACAACCTGATTATCGGTCGAATTAAAAAAAATGGCGACCGCTATGTAGTAGACCATACGTATATACCGCCCTGCACTTCCATGTTAAGCCACATAGACTTAAAAAATTATTATAACGACTTCACGAAATATCTGAGCGAAATCGAAATATCTTCTTACAGTATCATACGAAAGATTTTAGAGCGGGATAAATCCTTGGATGTAGCTATTAGAACCCAGTTCCTGTGCGAGCATATCCTCAATTATCTGTCCACAATCTTCTTCAAATACAATAACATGGGACGCAATCTATCGCCCATCGAGATAATGGAGATGATATCAGCCTTTGCGCACCGTTGTTTTGTGGCTTTGAACTTCATCCCTAAGACCAAAAGGGATGAGATGTTGCAATATTACTATACATGGAGCGACGTCACACCCGGCGATTTTATCGACATGCTGACCAAAATGATAGAGGCCAAATACGACCACAACGACATTCGTTTAGTGATGGTACAGATGAACGCCTTTCTTTCCCAATTCGCAAAGTTATGGACAAAATTAAGCGAGCTTGAATACATCGGCTTCCGCAAAGATAACGTTGTCGTAGCTATCCAGGAGAAGCAGGATATCCCCATCCGCAAATCGGGCTGGACCATCCTCGATTAGTATCAACGGCATCCCTGCCGTTGCAAAAACTCAATAAATATGAACCCTCAAAGCAAAACGCCGGATTTAGAAATCCCCGACAGCACCCCCAATACATTAGAATCGGATTACAAAGCCGAAGTCGTCGCCGCCCATTTGGTTGAGCAGGGCTATGACCCAGCCAAGATCATCCTCACACGCCTCGGTGACGACCGCAGGGGGTTCGGCAAAGACATCGAAGCCCTTTCATTATACTTCTCCGAATACGACCAGACCGATTTTCTTCAGATACAGGCCAACCGTGAAGGCATCTATGACATTTTACCTGAAGGGGTTTTTCATCAGACCATCAACCGTAAGCTCAACAAGGACAAGGAAGAGATGATCGATGAGATAAAAATCCACCGCGAAGAAGAGTTTTTTGCCCGCCGTTTTTTTCGTCTTTTTGAAATCGAATTAGACCAAGTCCTGACCGACATCGCCTTACTCGAAATAGCTTTCGACAAGCGTATAACCCATCCCGACTACGTTTATATCTTCCGTTCTTTCTGGCCTGTTTTAGATTTGTTAGACCGTGAGCAAGCCGTCCTGTTCCTGCATATCATCCCTATCCTTCAGCGTATTCGCAACAGCAATGCCAGCATAGAAGAAGCCCTCGCCCTCATCCTTCACGTCCCTGTAAGTCTCGAACCCATCATCTTAGAAAAAAAGGAGACAAGCAACGAATTCGAATCTCGGTTAGGCAAAAGTCGTTTAGGCCTCGACTTGATTACAGGCAACACCTTTAATGACGGACAGTACGACCTCAAAGTACGTGTCGGCCCCATGTCAGCCATCAAAATGAAAGACTTCCTCAAAAACGAGAAATACGACCGCATCCTATCCGACCTCTGCCGGCTCTTCCTCCCCGCCAATGTCTTCCACGTTTACGACTACATCCTCGACCCCGAAGATTCCCATTTTGTCCTCTCCACCCCCAAAACCGCTACATGGCTCGGCATTAATTCGTATATTTAAAATACAAATGTTTCGCATTTCTGAATCTTAAATAAGTTAAACCTGGCAAAAAAGGTAATTACCCAGGTCTCCGTAGGAGACTGACATGGATAACCCTGAGTAAGCGAAGCGTCACTCAGGGTAGATGTGCCACCCGAATCCTCAACCCAGGTCTCCGTAGGAGACTGACATGGATAACCCTGAGTAAGCGAAGCGTCACTC
>CAYUAK010000120.1:0-11611 GCA_964442765.1 uncultured Tannerella sp.
AGTATTTTTAACCACAAAGAACACAAAACTAACACAAATGACATAAAGAAAACAACCTGTTTTACAGCGATTTGTGTTCTTTGTGAATTTCCTTTGTGTTCTTTGTGGTAAAGTTTTTTGATTTTTCGGAGTGGACTCAAAAATAGATATAAAAAACGAATCTTCAAAATCATCGCTGAAAAAGCAGGTTGAGGAAATGTAGTCTCTGTGAAACTCTGTGCGGAAATATTGTCCCCTTACGGGTAAAGGAAATCGTTGTACGGGAATCGGGTAACGTGGATATCTTTTATGCGCTCATACATCATTCGCTTCAATTCTTCGATGTTCGTTTTGTTCTTGGCGGAAATAAAGATGCAACTGTCAGGCAATTGATTCATCCAGGTGGCCTTCAGTTCGTCAAGGGAAATATTTTCCTGCGTGCGCGGCGTCAGGTCATCTTCTTCCTTCGGTACAAAGGCAAACTTGTCTATCTTGTTAAAAATCAAGATGACAGGCTTGGGCGTTTTATCTATTTCGGTTAACGTATGATTGACGACCTCAATCTGTTCTTCAAAAGAAGGATGCGATATATCTACGATATGTAAAAGCAAGTCGGCATCGCGCACTTCGTCCAAAGTCGACTTAAACGATTCGATAAGCTCTGTAGGCAACTTCCGGATAAACCCAACCGTATCGGATATCAGAAACGGCAGATTGTCTATGATCATCTTGCGTACAGTTGTATCTAAAGTCGCAAACAACTTATCCTCAGCAAACACCTCCGTCTTGCAGAGCAGGTTCATCAGCGTCGACTTACCTACATTCGTATAACCTACTAATGCCACACGAACCATCTTACCACGGTTTTTTCGTTGCGACGACATCTGTTTGTCAATCTCTACCAATTCTTTTTTCAGTTTAGCAATTTTGTCCATAATGATTCGCCTGTCCATCTCAAGCTGTGACTCTCCGGGGCCGCGCAAACCAACACCTCCCCGTTGCCGCTCTAAGTGCGTCCAAAGGCGGGTTAGGCGTGGCAACATATATTGGTATAACGCCAGCTCAACCTGTGTTTTGGCATGAGCCGTTTGCGCCCGCTTAGCAAAAATATCGAGAATAAGATTCGTCCTGTCTAATATCTTCACACCTAATTCTTTCTCAATATTACGAATCTGTCGCGCCGACAGCTCATCGTCGAAAATGACAAGCCCGACTTCATGCTCAACGACATATTCCTTTATCTCCTGTAGCTTCCCCTTCCCAACAAAAGTTGTCTTATTGGGACAATCTAATTTCTGCATAAACTGCTTCACCGTTTTAGCGCCTGCCGTCTCGGCAAGAAACATCAGCTCGGCAAGGTATTCCTTCACCTGACGCTCATTTTGCTCAGGCGTAATCAACCCGACTAATACCGCATTCTCTGTAATCGCTCTCGAAATGATAAACTCTTTCATTGTTTTTTGCTCTGAAATAAAGGACAAACGTACAATTAAATTATCATTTTTAAAAATTTGCCAACCAAAAAGAGACTATAATAATAAAAAAAGGCGTACCTTAGCGTCTTCAAACAAGCTCAATTGGCATGGAAGAACTGGAAAAACTATATGTTCAACTTGTAGGTTCACAAGCTGATACAACACAGGCGCTGCCCTCTTTGTCGGGTTCGGGGCGCAGATATTTTCGTCTCTTAGGGAAAAAAAACATGATAGGGGTTTGTGGTACATCGGCAGAGGAAAATAATGCGTTTATCTATGTATCGGGTCATTTTCGCGGGAAAGGATTACCGGTCCCAGAAGTGTATGGCTGTTCTGATGATAAACTTTTTTATCTGCAGGAAGACTTGGGTGATACGACGCTTTTCGACACGATTGAAACAGGACGACAACGAGGTTTTTTTAACGAAGACAATCGCCGGTTGTTGCATCAGACGATTTCTCTTTTGCCTTCCTTCCAGGTGTCAGGCGCTCAAGGACTTGATTTCTCACAATGCTATCCTCAACCTGTGTTTGATAGCCGGACGGTTATGTGGGACTTGAACTATTTCAAATATTGCTTTCTGAAGACTGCCGGTCTGGAGTTTCTGGAAAATCGCCTGGAGGACGATTATGAAAAAATGTGTAAAATATTGCTGCAAGAACGCTCATTGACGTTTCTTTACCGCGATTTTCAGGCACGAAATGTGATGCTAAAAGAGGGCAAGCCCTATTTCATCGACTTTCAGGGCGGGCGGAAAGGGCCGGTCTATTATGATGTGGCCTCTTTTCTATGGCAAGCTAAAGCCAACTATCCGCAAACGCTCCGAGCTGAATTGCTGAACAGCTATATCACAGCTTTACGCGCATGGATGCCTGTGGATGAAAAAGATTTTCTTGCCCATTTACGGCATTTTGTGCTGTTTCGTATACTTCAAACGCTTGGCGCTTACGGTTTTCGGGGTTATTTCGAGGGGAAAACGCATTTCATCGAAAGCATCCCTTTTGCCTTAAACAACTTGCGGGAACTGTTAGAAGATGATTTCGTAGAATACCCGTACCTGTGTGAACTATTACGCAAACTGACAGAGTTCAAACAGCCCATTAAGCCAACTGACCTTGAAATAAAGATTATCAGTTTTGCCTATAAAATGGGCATCCCGGAAGATACAAGCGGCAATGGCGGCGGGTTTGTATTTGATTGTAGGGCAATTACCAATCCGGGTAAATATGAACAATTTAAGGCGCTTACCGGATTGGATGTGCCGGTTATCCGGTTCTTAGAAGAAGAAAGCGAAGCTACCTCATTTCTGCAAAATGTAAATAAATTAGTTGATGCCTCTGTGGAACGCTACCTAACACGTGGTTTTACAAGCCTCATGGTATGTTTCGGATGTACAGGCGGACAGCATCGCTCTGTCTATTGCGCACAGCAACTCGCGGAGCATCTTTTAAAAAAATATAAAGTAAAAATAAACCTGCTCCACCGGGAGCAAAATATAACCATCATTCGTAAGTGAAAACAGCCATGATTCTTGCAGCAGGGTACGGGACGCGCCTGAAACCGATAACCAACCAACGACCCAAAGCGCTTGTCCCCGTTGGGGGTAAGCCGATGATCGAGCATATCCTGCTAAAAATAAAAGCAGCAGGATTTACGCATGTCATTATCAACATCCACCACTTGGGAGAGCAAATCGCTAATTATTTATTAGCTAACAATCATTTCGGACTGAACATCGACATCTCGGACGAAAGTATGAATATCTTGGATACGGGAGGCGGTATCAAAAAGGTAAGCCATTATATTGATAACAATGAGCCTTTCTTAGTTCATAATGTGGACATTTTTTCTAATGTGGATTTACAGGCTATGTACCGGTCGCATACAAACACAAATGCGCTGGCTACCTTATTGGTAAGCCGTCGATGGCGCCCTCGCCAACTGCTGTTCAATAAAGAAGAACGGTTATGCGGATGGCGAAACCGTGAGACGGGCGCTGTCAAGTCCTCTATTCCGGATTTCAACCCCGCCTCCTATGAAGAATACGCTTTTGGCGGAGTTCACGTTATTTCACCGGAAATCTTTCATCTTATGCAAGATTGGCCGGAAAAGTTTTCTATTATCAGCTTTTACCTGTCGACCTGCGTCCAAAATCCTATCTGCCTTTACACCGAAGAAAACCTCCGCTTGATTGACGCCGGTACCACACCCGGAATCGAAGAAGCCGAACAATGGCTTTCTTGCCAAAATGTCAGATGAAAATAACGGCTTTATTTTTGCATTCATTCAAGTAAAAACTTTAATGATGAATTTTAATAATTTTACAATCAAGTCGCAAGATGCTGTCGAACAAGCTGTCAATATCGTTTCGCAGCATAATCAGCAATCTGTTGAGGCGATACACCTGCTTAAAAGTGTCATTTTGACAGACGAGAGCATCGTTCAGTTCCTATTTCTGAAACAGGGGCTCAACCTTCAAGGAATAAACCGGCAGTTAGACCGTAAAATCGTATCTATGCCAAAGGTGACCGGTGGTGAACCCTATTTTAGTAACGAGCTTAAAACGGTTTTTCAAAAAGCAATTGATTATAGTAGCAAGTCGGGCGACAGGTATGTGTCGCTCGAACATCTCCTACTGGCTTTACTGACCGAGAAAAGTTATGCTTCACAAATACTGAAAGACGCCGGTATGACCGAAAACGGTTTACGGGCGGCTATCGACGAATTGCGTAAAGGAAACAAGGTAACTAACCAATCGGCCGAAGATACGTATGACGCACTGAGCAAATATGCTGTCAACCTGAATGAAAGGGCGCGCTCTGGAAAGTTAGACCCTGTCATCGGTCGCGACGAGGAGATACGGCGCGTTCTGCAAATATTAAGCCGCCGCACAAAAAACAACCCCATCCTGATAGGCGAACCGGGCGTGGGTAAAACGGCTATCGCCGAAGGGTTGGCACATCGTATCATACGGGGTGACGTGCCCGAAAACCTGAAAAGCAAACAAATTTTTTCGTTAGATATGGGAGCGCTCATTGCCGGCGCCAAATATAAAGGCGAATTTGAAGAGCGCCTGAAAGCGGTTATCAACGAAGTGATACAGGCAAATGGCGAAATCGTGCTGTTTATCGACGAAATACATACGCTGGTAGGAGCAGGTAAAAGCGAAGGCGCCATGGATGCGGCCAACATACTGAAACCGGCTTTGGCAAGGGGCGAACTGCGGGCAATCGGCGCTACTACCTTAGACGAATACCAGAAATATTTCGAAAAAGATAAAGCGCTCGAACGACGCTTCCAAATGGTGATGGTGAACGAACCAGATGAGGCCGATTCAATTTCTATCCTGCGCGGACTGAAAGAGAAGTATGAAAATCACCATAAGATACGCATCCAGGATAACGCTATTATCGCTTCCGTGCAACTGTCAAACCGGTATATAACCGACCGCTTTTTGCCGGATAAAGCCATCGACCTGATGGACGAAGCGGCTGCCCGACTACGTATGCAGGCGGATTCTGTCCCCGAATCGTTGGACGAGGTGACAAGGCGGAGAGCACAACTTGAAATTGAACGCGAAGCCATTAAACGTGAAAAAGATACCCATCAATTGGAACAGTTGAACGCCGAAATCGCCAACCTGAAAGAGGAAGAAAAGAAACAGAAAGCGAAATGGCAAAACGAAAAAGAACAACTGAACAAAATCCAACAGATAAAAATCGATATTGAAAACCTCAAGTTTGAAGCCGAAAAAGCGGAAAGAGAAGGCGATTACGGGAAGGTGGCCGAAATACGCTACGGCAAACTGAAAGAAAAAGATTTATTAATTAACGAAACGCAAAAGAAACTGCACGAACTGCAAGGCGGAAAAGCGATGATCAAAGAAGAAGTGGACAGCGAGGATATTGCCGAAGTGGTAGCCCGCTGGACGGGTATTCCTGTCAGCAAAATGATGCAAAGCGAAAAAGAAAAATTGCTCCACTTGGAAGACGAACTGCATTATCGCGTGATAGGACAGGACGAGGCTATCCAGGCAGTGGCCGATGCGGTGCGACGTAGCCGTGCCGGACTACAAGACCCTAAACGACCTATCGGCTCGTTTATCTTCTTAGGGACAACAGGCGTCGGCAAAACTGAATTGGCAAAAGCTTTGGCCGAATACCTGTTCGACGACGAAAACATGCTGACACGCATCGACATGAGCGAGTACCAGGAGAAGTTCAGCGCCAGCCGCTTAGTTGGTGCGCCCCCTGGCTATGTTGGTTACGAAGAAGGTGGCCAACTGACGGAAGCGATACGACGCAAACCCTACTCGGTCGTCCTTTTCGACGAAATAGAAAAAGCGCACCCGGACGTTTTTAATGTCTTACTGCAAGTTTTAGATGACGGACGACTGACCGATAACAAAGGACGTACCGTCAACTTTAAAAATACGATCATCATCATGACAAGTAACATCGGCTCATTAATCATACGCGAAAACTTTGAACTACTGACCGAAGAGAACCGCGAAAAGGTGATTGCCAACACAAAAGCCGAAGTATTAGACCTGATGAAAAAAACGATACGACCCGAATTTCTGAACCGTATCGACGATGTGATCATGTTTACTCCGTTGAACGAAAACGAAATACGCCGGATAGTGGACTTACAGTTAGCTCTCATTCAAAAAATGATAGAGAAAAACGGCATCGTGCTGAAATTTTCGGAAGCCTCTCTCAACTTTCTTGCGGCCAAAGGCTATGACCCACTTTTTGGCGCACGCCCCGTAAAGCGTGTCATTCAAGAACTTGTCCTTAACGAGCTTTCCAAAAAAATCCTCGCCTCACAAATAGAACCCGGCTTGCCTGTTTATGTAGATAAAACCGATTATGGATTGATATTTGGCAGAGAATAGAATAGTTCGTATCTTGCGCCGTTTTTTTTAAACTTATAACTATGAATAAAGAGGATGATTTCTTGTACGACGACGATGATTCGGTCAAATTTATACGCAATTTTTTGCCCGAACCGGTAAAAAGCAAATTTAATGACGACGATATCAATTATATCGTTGATCTGATTTATGAGTTCTATGATTCAAAAGGTCTTTTGGAAGGCGACGATGATGATATCGTTGATATTGACATCGACGAAGACGAGTTGGTTGCTTTTATAATTCACAACGCCTTGTCCGATGGTATCGGCAATTATTCCGCCGAAGATGTCGCTTTGGTTATTCAGGGCGAAACGGACTATTGCGAATCGATTGGATTGTTTGAATAATTGAAAATCGGGACGATTGATTTAGGCGAATATCCGGTATTACTTGCTCCTATGGAGGATGTGACGGATTTGTCATTCCGGTTGTTATGCAAACAATTGGGGGCGGATATGGTATATACTGAATTTGTATCGAGCGATGCGCTGGTACGACATATCAATAAAACAAAGGAAAAGCTGAGTCTTGCCGTCGATGAACGACCGGTTGCCGTTCAAATGTATGGTAAAGAGGTGGCGCCAATGGTCGAAGCAGCGCTACTGTGCGAAGCGGCTAAGCCGGATATCTTAGACCTCAATTTTGGATGCCCTGTTAAAAAAGTGGCTAATAAGGGCGCCGGAGCGGGTATGTTGCAAAACATACCCCTGATGCTCGTTATAACACGCGAAATAGTGAAGGCTGTCAAGATTCCTGTAACGGTTAAAACAAGGTTGGGATGGGATCACAATAGCCGAATCATCGTCGAACTGGCTGAGCGTTTGCAGGACTGTGGTATAGCGGCATTGACTATCCACGGCCGCACAAGGGCGCAAATGTACACAGGGGAAGCCGATTGGACACTTATCGGCGAAGTGAAAAAAAACCCGCGAATGTATATTCCAATCATAGGAAACGGTGACGTCACTACGCCGGAGCGCTGCAAGGAATGTTTTGATAACTATGGCGTCGACGGTGTGATGATAGGACGCGGAAGTATTGGCCGCCCTTGGATTTTTCGTGAGATAAAACACTTCCTTCAGACCGGAGAGCACTTGCCTGCTGAAGACTTTTCATGGTATCTGAATATCTTGAAACGACAAGTGCAGCAAAGCGTTGAAAGGTTAGATGAACGACGCGGAATCTTACACATCCGCCGCCACTTAGCCACTACCCCGCTATTCAAAGGGATACCCAACTTCCGCCCAACCCGCATAGCCATGCTTCGCGCTGAAACCCTGCCCGAATTATTTGAAATTTTGCTCAACACAGAGAACACAGAGCTGTGACCGCACTTTGAATTTGCTCACCACCTTGGCACAAGTTTGTAGTTAAAGTCTATTGGCAGTCTTGTTTGAGTTCATTATACTAATAGAATGAATAGCTCCCCTTATCGCACTATAAAGGCCTTTTTGAATTGCCTGAGATTGCCATCCGGATGATATAGCTCCGCATAAAAGATATAAATACCCGGCAATAGTGGACTATTATCAATACCTTTGCCGTCCCAACGCAACTCCCCATCCTGCGCTATTAATTGATTGTTGGCTAATTCGGCCACTTTTTTACCATTCGTTGCATAAACCTCTGCACGACAGCGGAAGCCGGCTTTTGTTGTCTGATAGGAAAGGACGTAATAACCGAAGCCCGGAACATATTCAGGCGCATTGATAAAAGTCTTATCCTGCAAGTCAGAGTTCTTGTACTGTGAATTTTTGTAACTCGGAGTACCATATCCCACATCGGCAGTAGCAGATGTCCAGTTGGATGCGTCCTGTGAATCATTATTTGGGTCAATTCGTTCCAAAGACACACCTTTTTTATTTTTAATAGATGGGCTATGCCATTTGGTTGAATAGCTGACCTCATCAATGATGACCTGGTCGGTATTTCGGAACAAAACGATAGAAGCGCCATCGTTATTCAACGTGGGCAGTCGAAGCTCATAGAGCGATTCCGTAGAGGGCATAAAATAATAATCTGCCACTCCCGAAAAATCCTTTGTCAATACCACATACCCATCCGGTGAAATCGTCTCTTTTATCGAACTCAACGGATAATGTGTATTCAACGAACCATCCGTCTTCCGTACAGCAATAACTAAGTTCGTTAAAGTTAAAGGACGGTCAGAACGGTTATACAACTCTATGTATTCGCTTGCGCCGACAAACTGGTCAGGTAAAATTTCATTGATGACAATATCAAAAGGTTCTGCTATTTCCCATTCATTGATGTTGTTGCTCGGATTTTCCTGATTAGTTCCTGATGTAGGCGGAGGCGAATTGATTGCGCCGGGCGTTCCACCCTTTTCATCGGTCGAAACGTGCCATGAACCGTCATCTGCCCGCTCGTATGACTTACCTGCCTTAGCCGAAGGATAACTCATCTCATCGATTAATTCGCCTTTCGAGTTCATAATCCCAATTGTCTTGCCCGTATTAGCTAACGCAGCAGGGAAAGTGTTAATCCCAAGCGCCAATGCACCTTCCTCAACGAAAATGTCCCTCCCGTCGCGATAAAGTACAGCATAACCTCCTACAGGTAACTTCACTTCAGGCAATTGCGTATTCCTCCCATCATAAACAAACACCCATCCCTTTAAGGAAATATCATTTGAAGAAGCATTAAAAATCTCTACATACTCCGTTTGAGGAAGCATAGTCAAGCCCACGGGGTTTGCCATCACCTCATTTATCAATACATCGCCAGGCTGAGAATTATCATCAGCCGGAAGCTCGGATTCGTCCTCCTCGTCTCCAGAGTCCCCCGTGTCCCTCGAAACCACCGAATTAACCCCTCCCGGCGTCCCCCCCCTTTCATCCGTCGAATCATGCCACGACCCATCATCAGCCCGCTCATACGATTTACCAGCCTTTGCCGATGGATATGTCATTTCATCAATAAGAACGCCTTTAGCGTTTTTCAACCCGATAGTTTTACCGGTATTCGCTAAAGCAGATGGAAACTTATCAATACCAAGCGCCAAAGCCCCTTCTTCGACAAAAATTTCTCTGCCTGCGCGGAAAAGTACGGCGTAACTTCCTGCTGATAACTTAACATTCGGTAATATCGTTTCTTTGCCATCATAAATAAAAGCCCAACCGTTCAAGGATATAGCCGTATCCATGTTATTCTTAATCTCAACATATTCCGTTTCAGGGAGCATGGTCATCCCTATGGGATTAGCCATCACTTCATTGATGATAACATCACCCTGTTTAGAATTTTCTACAATCGGCTGACCCGTATCACTATCGGCTGTCGGGGGCGAGTTGAATGTACCCGGCGTACCGCCTTTTATGTCCGTTGATAGATGCCATGTCCCGTTATTGGCTCGCTCATACGACTTACCTGCTTTGGCAGCAGGATACGTCATTTCATCAATCATAACCCCTTTCGCATTTTTCAACCCAATTGTTTTCCCTATGTTCGCTAAAGCCGACGGGAATTTATCGATGTCCAACGACAAAGCGCTGTAAGCCACCGAAATAGCGCGACCGGCACGGTACAACACCGCATAACCTCCGGATAACAGTTCAACGTCAGGTAATGGCGTTGCTTTCCCATCGTAAATAAATGACCAACCGTTTAATGATATACACTCCTTTGAAGCATTATAAATCTCCACATACTCTGTTTCGGGAAGCGCCGTCAGGCCGACAGGGTTGGCCATCACTTCGTTTATCAACACATCACCGGGCTGCGAATTATCTATTATTGGCTTTTCAGGGTCGTCGCTTGGATTGGAACCGGGGTTGGATGGAGGCGGAGTGGGAGGCGGCGAATTGACCGCACCGGGGGTTCCTCCCTTTATATCGGTCGATAAATGCCAACTATTATCATCCGCTCGTTCGTATGATTTGCCTGCTTTGGCATTGGGATAAGTCATTTCATCGAGGATAACGCCGTGTGAGTTCTTTATTCCGACAGTTTTGCTAGTGTTGGCAATCGCCGACGGAAAGTTGCTGATGCCAAGCGCTATGGCGCCTCTATTTACGGAAATATTCTGACCGGCGCGATAAAGAACAGCATAACCACCTGCTTGCAAAACCGTATCGGGTAGTCGCGTATCTTTTCCATCATAAACAAACGCCCATCCATCGAGTGACCAATCGGTTTCGGAAGCATTATAAATCTCTATATACTCCGTTTCAGGAAGCATAGTAAGGCCCACAGGGTTTGCCATCACCTCATTGATTAAAACATCGCCGGGTTGGGACTTGTCAATATTGGGCGTACCGGGTGATGGGGGTTCCGAGTTGGCAGCTCCGGGCGTACCTCCTTTAGGGTCGGTTGATACATGCCAAGTGTCATCATCCGCTCGTTCATACGACTTTCCAACTCGCGCATTGGGGTAGGTCATCACATCGAGGAGTATTCCTTTCGAGTTCTTTAATTCGATTGTTTTGCTCGTATTGGCAATAGCTGCGGGGAAGTTGCCGATTCCAAGCGCTAAGGCTCCATCAGCAACAGATATTTCCCTGCCGTAACGGTAAAGAACGGCATATCCACCGGTCTGTAAAACCGTATCGGGCAGGCGTGTCTCTTTGCTGTCATAAATAAATGCCCATCCGTTGAGTGACAAATCATCTTCGGTAGCATTATATATTTCTACATATTCCGTTTCCGGAAGCAATGTCAGGCCAATGGGGTTTGCCATCACCTCATTTATCAATACGTCGCCGGGTTGGGATTTATCGTTTGTTGGAGTACCTGTTGACAATGGTAGCGAATTGACAGCGCCGGGCGTACCTCCCTTTTCATCGGTGGATACGTGCCAAGTACCGTCATCAGCCCGTTCAAACGATTTGCCTGGCTTAGCTTTCAGATAGCTATATTCATCGATGATTTCGCCTTTCGTATTTGTTATCCCGATAGTCCGCCCGTCATTGGCTAATGCCGCAGGGAACTTATCAATCCCAAGCGACAGCCCGCCTGAAGCCACCGTTATCGGCCGCCCCGCACGATAAAGAACAGCAAACCCACCGGAAGGAAGAACCACATCCGGCAAAGTCGTTTCCGTCGCCATATAAATAAACGCCCATCCTTTCAACGAAATATCGCTTTCAGAAGCATTATAAATCTCCACATATTCTGTCTGAGGAAGCGCAGTAAGTCCATTCGGATCAGCCATCACCTCATTAATCAAAACATCCCCCCTTCGAATATTATCTGTTGGACTATCCAGCGTATCCGTAT
>CAYUAK010000121.1:0-1903 GCA_964442765.1 uncultured Tannerella sp.
GGGGCGCAGAACCGCCCAATTGGTTTGCCGGCAATTTACAATAAAAGGAAGACATTACATGAGCAATATCGAACGTATCCCGTGTGGCAACGGCAACGCTTATCTCCTAAGCGACAGTGAAAATGCCGTTCTCGTTGACACTTGCCGCGCCCAATACAAAGAAAAGATATTAGCGCGGTGCAAAACAAAAAATATGCGGCTTATCGTGCTGACACACGGTCATAACGACCACATTCAGAATGTCGCGTTTTTATCAAAAGAACTAAATGCGCCGATAGCCATGCACAAAGCTGATTACGGTCTTGTCAACAATAATTTAGCGGAACCCATGTCGGCGCACAGCCTTTTAGGGATGTTTATTTTGAAACTATCACAAAAGAGTTTTGAAACAGACAAAGCCGAACCTTTTGAAACAGAACTATTTTTGCAAGAAGGAGATTCCCTAAATGAATACGGCGTTTCCGCAACGGTAATTGAGTTACCGGGACATACAAAGGGCTCCATCGGCATTAAAACCGGCAATAGCGTCATCGTTGGTGATGCCCTAATGAATATGTTCTATCCGGCAAAATCGCCGCTCTATGGGGATAGAACCGCAATGGAAAAAAGCGCGGAAAGAATAAGTTCTTTCGGTGATGTGACAATTTACTTTGGACACGGGAAACCTGTTAAAAACAGAATATGGCAATAGGACGAAACTGTATTCATGCCGATTTCAACTATTTTGATTTTCAGCGGACATTCGACCTGATCATGTCGTCTTTGGCGTTGCATCACTTGGAAACCGACGATGACAAGCTGCGGTTTTACCAAAAAATTTATGCGGCCTTAAACCCCAGCGGCATGTTTATCAATATAGACGTTGTGCTGGGTGGCGATGACAGCCTGCAAAACGTGTATATGAAGAAGTGGCAGGAGTTCATGGCGCAAAGCGTCTCCGGTGAAGAAATCAAAAATAAGTGGCTGCCTAACTATTATGCCGAAGATAGACCGGCGAAATTGACAGCGCATTTAGATATGCTTAAAGACAGCGGATTTTCTTCCATTGACGTGATTTATAAGTGTTATAACTACGCCGTATACTGCGCAAAAAGGTGAGGTTTTTAGAAACGCAACCCACAGTTGACAGGGTGTCACGGACAGGGTGTCACGGGGACGGTTCTCTTGACACAAGATTAGATATGTTAAATTTCTTATAAAAGCGTTTAAAATGCCAACAGCAGAAAGAGAAAAAAGTAGTGTTGACGTATATCATAGCGCGACCTTCGGTCGCAAGTAGTCAGTAGTCAGTAATCAGAAGGAGTCAGAATAAAGTCCTGGACGCCACTAATGCCAACGGGCTCTGGGAAAAAGTTTACTAAAAAAACAAACTTATTTAGAATAATTATATATAAGTGATAATACAGCACCCCATTCTCTTGGCCCCGATCCGTCTTTGGCCGATCAAGCTATAATTGATCTGGGAGTCGAAGTATAAGAAATGCGTCTGCTCGACTCCTCAAAAGGAACGACTGCGCAAACAAGCTTAGTAACTTAGGCGATCTTAGCGCTAACAAAAAACAAGTTGTTTATCTCGCCTAGGTTACTCTAATCCGTCCGCGAAGCAGACCCCTTAACTAGCCACTAGCCACTGGCTACGCTGATAACGCTAGCTAGAGTTTGGGTTGTGGGCGCGCAGCCCACCTTGGTAACTTAGGCGGTGTTAGCGCAAACAGAAAGCAAGTTGTAGGGGACGGCGTCACAGGCGTCCCGCTTGGGTTGTGGGCGCGCAGCCCACCTTGGTAACTCAGGCGTACTTAGCACAAACAAAAACCAAGTTGTAGGGGACGGCGTCCTCGACGTACCGTTTTGGGTTGTGGGTGCAACCCACTTTAGCTATTATTGGTGAAATACATCTTGATTA
>CAYUAK010000122.1:0-29753 GCA_964442765.1 uncultured Tannerella sp.
TCCAGATGTTCGTGTTGTTCATATCGACAATACCGGTCAGGTAGCCATATTTATCATACTTGTTAGTAATAAAATAGCCACTTGGACAGGTTTCTTTTGAAACCCGTCCGAAAAGGTCATAATCGGTTTTACTGACAAAGACTTTTGAACCATTTATCGTGTCAGTGGTCTGGATGAGACGGTCATACTGGTCATAAGTAAAACTTTGTCCATGGCGACCTTTAATTGAAATCTGGTTGAGCCGGTTCTGGTTGTCATAGCCGTAACTTGTTGTCTCGCCGTTGCGTAAGCGGGACTGCAACAAACCTGACGGCTGATAACTGTAAGTGGTCACGACAGAATCGCCGGATAGGTGGACTTTCTGCGCTTGACGCATTAACTGCCCAAAGCCATCGAACACTGAGGTGATGACGCCGGCATCGGGATCGGTCAGTTTTTTACGGTTGCCCTGCAAGTCGTATTCAAATGACAATGTATGCCCATCCTGCGGGGTAGCGGTTTTTAACAACCCGGAGGCATATTGCGTAAAATTGACCTTTTTTCCGTTGGTTTCTTCTTCCGTTACCCAGCCTGCAGGGTTGATTGTCGTTTTACTGCTGCCTGTAGGAGAAGTAACGGTTGCAGTCAGAACGGAATAGGCGAAAGTGGTTGTTCCCGCAGGCGTAACTATCATTGATTTCCTTCCGAAACGGTCATACAAATAAATAGAGGCATACGTTACAGGCGAGTTCTGGAAATAGGGTTCGCTGACGAAATATAACTGTCCTTCGGTGTTATATCCTGTCTCAACAAACACTTTATTGTTGTCCAATCCGTAAGAATCCCGCCTGATTTCACGTCCTAAAGCATCGTACCAAACCCATACAGGCGACTGACCGGCAGTTTCCGTATAAGCGTAATATTTAGCATTGGCAGGCCTGCCGGATACAGTTCCAGCCCATTGAAGCGCATGGGCGGTTTTAATCCCGTCCGGACGGGTTGTCTGCTTCAACCGCCCGAAATTGTCATACAGGTAACTTGTGGTTCCTATCCGGTCTATTTTGCTTGTCAGCGACAAGCGAACCGGGTCGTAATTATAAGTCACCGTTTCATTGAGCTGGTCATTCTTCGACGTTTTAACCTGTCGCCCCGAAGAGGTATAGGTAAGCGTTTGAGAGCGAGACACACCGTTGGCAACGGTGGTTATCTTGCCCGGATTCCCGTATTTGTCGTAACTGCCGTAAAAAGTTTGGACTTTGTTAACATCGGTTGAATCCTGTACATGATAGACAGGATTACCTTTATCGTCATACGAGAAATATTCCTTTCGAACAACGTTAGCTTCGCCCGACGCCTGTTGTGTAATTTGTCGAGAAGCCATGTTGTTTATGAACCGTGAACCGGCGGAAATGTATGTCATATCCACTGTGCTTGAAATACCGTTCCCGTAATCGGTTTTTATCGTCTGCGGATTGCGTTCAACGTCATAATTTGAAAACAATGTTTTAACGGTAATCCCTTTTAAGGCGTCTGTCGAAATTAAAGAATCCGGTTTTACAAAATAGCGTCCTGTTCCTGCATTGTTAATGGAAAAAAAGGAGGCCGTTTCATTCATAACAGTTCCACCGGCTTTGACTGTGTTTCTGTAAGGGTACAGAAAATAGTACGAGCTGTCCAATCTGTTTTCTGTTTCTGCCGTCAGAGAACGGATATTATCTGTTGTCTTTGTGGATAAAAAGCCTAGGAATCCACGGGCAGGCCTGTGTAAACGAGGATGCGTATATTCATACGACAGGTTCGTATTCGATGCCGTAATGTTTTGAACCACTTCTAATTGAGGCGTCGGATTAAGAATAATCGTTTTTCCTTCATTTTCAAAATCTATTACATTCTGAAAAGAGAAAGTGGTGTAAGGATTTTTATAATCTTTATATGAAAATGATAATTGTTGTCCAAAAGCATCCTTTATACGATTGATTTTGTTGAATCTTTTGCCATCGCTTAGTAAAATAAGGTGAGGACCGGATGAGCCATACCCGGCATCGTTTGAAAGAAAGATGTCCTTGTTGTTACCGGAACTGAAATTAGATACAATATGGCAGTTCCCAGCCTTTAAATAATTGGTAGATAATTCCTTTGTAATGAAATCATTGCCATTGCTTATATACAGACAAAGCGTTGTGCTGAAGTAAATACCGACATACGGCGCGGTACCTGAAGTTTTTATAAATATATCACTCTTCCCGTCCCTGTTTCCATCCAAAATAATAACATCCTGACCGCTCTGATAAGGAATAAATGAACTCATATCTTTTTCTATGAAATCTGTACCGGTTGAGATAAAGGTTTTCCATTTCTGGGATTTTTTTGTTTTAACTAACAAATCGGTATTACCGTCTCCATTAAAATCACCCGTATACACCTCATCATCTCTTTCAAATTCAATAGAAAATAAACTTACAAATCCGATTCCGTCTATAAATTCACAAAACTTGATTGCCTGGTCGCTTCTATAAGCAATTTCTGTTTTACCGTTACCATTAATATCCGATAAAAATATTCTTGAATTAAAGAATCCAAAAGGAAAGAAAACATTTCCTATTCCAACTTGAGATACTACTTCATGACACTGTCTAAACAAAATAAACTGAGGCTTCCCTTCGCCTTTAAAATCAGCGGCAAGAACATGCAATGCTTTTCTTGTCGCTTTGTCATATCCACCGGAGGCAGGTAGTCGGATTGTGCCTGCCGCATCTGCTACCAAACTGCCATTTAGATATTTGTAGCAGTCCAAGTAATATCCCCATAAACCGTTTTCCTGTCTGTATCTTCCTACGTATAATTTTTCTCCGGTTCCATCGACATCTAAAAATAAAAAGGTATTTTCATATTCATTATCCCAGTTATCTTCGTACAGGTACTGAAACGTACCGTCCCCGTTATTACGATAGAGAATCCAGTAATATTGCTCATAACCACGAGCTTTTGCCTGAACTAATACGTCCATATAACCATCGCCATCTATATCTCCATAATGTGTCGGCACAAAATTTTGTGCATGTTGAGGCGTTGCAAAAGCAGGCGTCGGTTCAAATATTAAAGTGCCGATATGTGCGTGTTGGTAACCCATCGGGCTCCATTCAAATTCGAGGGGAAGAACAAATTCGCCGGAGGCGTTCACCTTTTTGATTGATGAAAGAAAGTCATTGTCATCAAAAGCTGTGTAACTCAATTCGTAGGTATCCGATAACGAATCATTAACCCCTCTTATTTGAATCTTGTCAAGCAGGTATTTGTTCGACAATTCCATTCCGTCTATATAGGTGAGATAGGGATGCGTATGAGGTTTGTATACAAAATCTACTTTGCCGACCGTTTCTTTGACGCTTCCGGAATGATTGCCATAACTTATTGACGCTACGCGAACATTATCATAATTATAAAAACCGGACGAATTGGTTTGGTCGGAAGTATAGGTGAAGTCGACAAAGTTGTTGTTTGCATCAATCATACGTGTAAGCGCCCAACCCAAATGATTTCTTATGCTTGTATACAAATAATTGGAAAACATGCGAATGGGGTAATATGAATTGACCATTGACGGATTACCGTATTCCAAAATGCCCCCGTCTTTTGTATAGACTGTAAAAGTTGCAGGGCCCCACATATGGATGGTATAACCGATAATTATATCTAACCCGGATTCCGTATGGTATTCAACGCTGTCTATTCCCCATTCGTTGATTTTGATTAGTCGTTGTCCGTCCAAAGCTAACGGGCTGGTATTGTCCCAGATTATACCGCTTCGGTCGTTATCGTGGTAATAATTCTTTGGTACGCGCGAGATCATAGATAATCCGCTCAAACCCCAGCACATCCCGGCCATACCGTTTCCCGACTGGCTATTATAAACTAAAGAAAGGTTGGGCTGCATGCCTTGTATGCCCGGCAGGACTTCTATCGGCACGCTGTAGATAGCTGCGCCGGTCGGGCTTACATCAAAAGCGCCGGAAAGCGAGCCTACCACTCCTCCAAAAGCGGGGTTGGTTGTTATAGTGTCTTCTGGTGTGAGATAGGTATTTTCATCCGGAGGAAACAGAAGCGTGGGGTCTATCGTTGCTCTAAACGTACTGCCGGAGGTCGAAGAGTATTTGAACCCTGCCAATAAGGAGATGCTTTCCTTTGCAACGTATGTTTTTGTCCCTGTCACGATAGAATCAAGCGTCCACCTTTCCTGTGGCGCCTGCGCCTGTACATGGGCATGGAAAACCCAAAAAGCCAGCGTTAGTATGAGCCAGTACAGGTTTCTCATAATCCTTACTTTTTGATTATTCTCCATTCCGTCCGGTATTGGCCGACTTCAATACGCATCAGATAGATCCCTGCGGGCTGGTTACTAATATCAACGTTGAACGTGTTGGTGACGTCTTTGAACGTCGTTATCAAGCGACCGGACATCGTATAAATCCCAATCTGGGTCTTTTGGCCTTCCGGCAGGTTGTTTAGCTCCACTTTTACCTTCCCATCGGTTGGGTTAGGATAGATTTTCAATAGAATATCTGCGAGTTTTTCGGTATGCACCACCGGCTGTTGTTCAGGCTGTGCTGGCGCGGTTCGCGGGGCGAGTACAATCGTGCGGGAAATGCGGTTACCGGCTGCGTCATAACTATATGTTATTGTTGTCTGTGCATGAAGCAATTGGGAAAAACTCGTCAATAAAAGACACAACACCAATAGCATGATGGCGTCCAATGCTAGGGGAATCCGATACCCAACGCGATTAATTGTACCACCTTTGACTACGTCGTCCTTCGCTTCAGGGGACGAAAAACTAAATTGAGGAGTTTTCATTTTGGTTCTAATTTTTCAAGTCTTTTATTCAGTTCTTCTACCTGCTTTTGCAGTCTTTCATTTTGCTCGCAGAGTTCATGGACTGCTTTCACTAAGGGAACGACAAATTCGGAATACCGTAAACTGTAGATGCCTGCTTCGTCCACATCCACACCGCTGAAATCGTATCCTACTTCTTTTGCAGCTTTCTCTACATCCTGTGCAATGAAGCCGGTCTGTGTTATTTTTTCTTTTGCTTCCCTTGCCTTTTTTTCTGCTTCAATCATCTTTTCAGATTTGGGAGGAAAGACGCTGTCTGTAACGCTTTCGTTCGGTCTTTTAAATAATTTATCGACAGCATCCAAATCCATGTTATAAGTAACCGGTTGCAAGCTTTTGATAAACGCAAGTCCAGGCACATCCCTTCGAATGTTCTTTTTCATCCGACCATCAGAATAATTCGACCAAGCAACGTAACCGCCAATACTGGTAACGGTGTTGTTGCCGATTATCACCTGATTGCTTCCGCCAACCATTGCACCATAGCCAATGGCTGTAGAATTATTTATCTCGGGAATACCATAAGAGGAAAATAAAGTATAAGTACCAATTGCAACATTATTATTACCAGTGATACCATAACCGGAGAAACTCCCTAAAGCAAAATTATATCCTCCAATCGTATTTGTATTAAGCGCCCCATAGCCAATAGCAGTATTACCTGAACCTGTTGTATTACCACTTAGTGCATCAGGACCTAAAGCAAAATTGTAACTACCTGTTGTATTTAACCAAAGTGAATATGTACCTATTGCAGTATTACCATTACCTATGGTATTGTAATATAGTGAAGCATGACCAAAAGCATTGTTATAGTTACCTGTCGTATTGGAGTAAAGCGCTTCAGCGCCAATGGCAGTATTATAGAAACCCGTTGTATTGGTGTATAGAGCAAATGAACCGATGGCTGTATTTTTGATGCCACTCGTATAGGCAAATGTTGTATTATTAAATAAAGTCCTGTATCCTACTGCTGTATTTCCAGAAGTAGCATACAGGGGAATATTAGGTAGAGCTTCATAACCAAAAGAAACACTGGTATTTCCATCACTTCCAGTTGATCCTGAATGTATGTTATTGACTTTAAACATAACGGGATAATTCCCCATCGTACCTAAAAATTTTGAAGCGCTTCCAAGATAAAAATTCCCCGAAACGAAGGCATCGCCGACAACATGCAATTTGTGTTGGGGATTAGTTGTGCCGATTCCTACCTGATTGGAGGAATGCACTTCAATTTGTGCCGTACCTTTCGCTATGAAAGCGAAGAAAATAAGCATTAAGAAAACTTTTTTAACCATGATATACTTTTTTAAAATTATGATGCTGTTTTTTGAACGACTATTATGCTCCCTATTCGTTTATTGTGATCCCTATTCGTTTCACCAATTATTAGTGTTTATTAAGTGATGCTTTACCCGATTAAAAATTAGTTTAACGCTGCAAAGAAAATACAATATTTTTAAACGACCAAATATTTGTAGCAACAAATCGACAATTTATTGGGGCTATATGACTGATTATTTGTGGATTCAAAAAGTAAAATCCGTTAATAAACTCATGGACATCTCATCTTTTTTTACAAATTTTCCGTTACAAATTTTTATTGTAATTTTTATGCATAGCCACGAAAATATCTTTCTTTTAGCGCTATTCGTATGAAAAAATTCTGATACGTAAGATGCGGGGTTTGCTGGGGTCTAAGAAGGTGTTTCTTACATTGGCTGGGATACGCGCTCGGTAGAAAGGGGTTTCGTGCGCTCTTATTTCGTCGCCGTTGAGGCGTATTTCACTGACGAAAATGCCGTGTTCGATGTGTCCTATCTCGGAGCTAAGGATGTCTACGTTTTGCTGGCCTTTTTCGCTTTGGGGTTTGAAGCCTATCTCTATACCTTGTCCTAGGATATAAAACTCGTCGTTAGCGGTTTGAAGGATGATGGCGCCCGGCCTTGTACCAGAAGGCAACCCGTTGGTTGAATAGCGTACATGCAAGTTCCATGTACCGAGCTGTACGATAGTTTGTGCTTGTTCTCTTTCATTGTCCTGCTGATAAACGGCTGTCATTCTGCCGGTTCCCTGTGCGTCGGTTATAAGGGGCAATGCCTGACGAAGCAACGCATAGCTATCTTTAAGCGGATGGTTGTCGGGCATGCTTTCTATGCCGAAAGGTGCAAAACATAAGGCGTTGTATTTTCCTATCGCCCAATAAGCTCTTGCAGGGGCGTCTTCACCCCGGTGTGCTTCGGGAATGAGGAGAGCATGGCCGTTACGGGTGTATTCGTCGCATAGTTCTTTGAAGGTGGGCAGGAAGATGTCGGGCGCTAAGCAGTCGATATCAGGCGCAGCGGCCCGCCAAATGTCGAGCATGTTAGGGGTAGGGCCTCCATTAGGCCAGTTATGGGGCGGGCCAACGGGGTCGGGTAACCAGGCATTGACAAACACGGGGATAGCGTATTCCTTCTTTCCGGCAACGGCTATTGCCTGCACATATTTGGCATAGTGCCATGCGGAGAAAATCTCGTCGGCTTCCCAATATCCACCAAACACTTCGGGCCATGTCCCCGCGGTTCGGAATCCGCTTTTCTGCCATTGGCTTATGATAGCAGGGTGAAGGGTTTTCCGCTTTGACGTCAGGTAATCCATGAGTTCTTTTGGTACGGAAGCGTTGTAAACTTTGGTGGCCGCCTCGGACATGTCGCGGGGTTGAAACCGGATACCTGCTTCGTTCTGTATCTGTATCATGACTACCGTTTGTTCGGCGTTATCCACTTCTTTAATATGTCGCAATAGTGCAGTGTATGCCCTGGCGTCGGCGTCGCGTGTATTCGTACTATGCGGGGTAAGCATGTCTATTGACTTTAAGTCGGTGTCTTTGCTGAGGGGAAAACGTTTGGTATCTTTTTTTACCCATCCCGGAGCATAGCTAGAAGCACCACTTTTCCAGCTTGCAAACCAGAGGAATACGATTTTCATGTCGTTCTGGCGCGCTTGCCGGATAAGTCCGTCTACTAATGTAAAATCAAACTTTCCCTCTTCCGGTTCTAACTGTTCCCAACTAACAGGCATTAAAACGGTGTTGGCTTGGAAGTTTTGGAGCTTTGGCCAGACTGTCATCATGTATTCCAAGGTAGATGAGCTGGAGTTGTGGACTTGGCCGGCTAACATAATAAATGGTTTTCCATTGACTATCAGTTGGGTAGCATTGCCTTTTTTGGTGAGATGCGGAATGTCGGAGGCGCTTCCCGATAATATGGAAAGCGCGAGGAGTAGGATAAGGGGTGTTCGTTTCATATTTTTCAAAGTGGGTGTTTACTTGCGTAGGTGGCGTTGTAGAGGTAAGTGGCTAATTCGATGTCGTCGGGCATCGTTTGGATGGTTTCGGGCGGGATGGGAGAGCCTAAATAGACGGATAAGGTTTGCCCTTTCTTGTTGAAGGCTTCGATGCCGACGCGAAATTGGCGTATCTTCCAACTGATGCGCCCTAAACGGTAAAATAATTGGGAGTTTTGACTGTCGAAAAGAACTGGGAAAACAGGAACTTTGGCTTTGCGGATAAGACGAATGATACTGTGTGTCCAAGGTTTGTCGCGCACTATCTTCCGTTTGGTATCGTAGAACGACATGGAGCCGGAAGGGAAGAACCCCATCGGATGACTGTCTTTCAAATGCGCAAACGACTGCCGTATCCCGTTTACGTTCTTTAGGTTATGACCTTTCTGGTCGTCCGTTTTGGGGATGACCGAAATGATATTGTCTTCCATCGCGGAGATGTTTGCTAATATTTCGTTGACCATCACCCTAAAATCGGGGCGTCGTGAGGCGAAGATATCTATCAGGATAATACCGTCTAACGAACCGATGGGGTGGTTGGAAACGGTGATAAAAGCTCCTGACGGAAGCTGGTCTAAGACTTCTTTGTTGTGAATGACATAGTGGACGTCCATTAAAGGGTCGTTCAGCATGGCTGTTGTAAATGCTGAGCCACGCAATTTGTAGTGGTTGGCATGAATCTGATTGACTTTGTTCATGTCTAACCAGCGAAATAATTTTTTTAGAAGATACAGACCAAAACGTGTTTTGAAAAAAGGAAATTTGTTTTGTACATCTTCATAATCAAGTACGTTTTTTTTCATATTTATTATTTTTACATCCATCTGCCCCCATTTTTCTTCACTTCGTAAAGAGACACATTATTTTTAATTTTAACATCAAGGAACGTTCTTCACTTCGTAAAGAGACAGATTATTTTTAAACATCAAGGAACGTTGTTCCGCAAGCGAACAATATACGTTGATCAATTTTTATAGGAACGTTCAAAGGGGGAGCTTTTTGCATAATTTCTCGTGCCGGAAGATTGAAATCAGCAATATGAGGTTTAGGATGACGATTTCGAAAAAGAAATATATCCAGATATAGCCGGTTAAAACAGCTACGAACAAGATAGCTACCCGCCCGTTGAATGTCATTAAATCAATGAAAATATTCATAAGCCTTTTGCTCTGACGGCGAAAGTCTACACTTATTTCGTCCGGTATGTTATCCCCGTATTTGGTTCGCAGACGGCTGAGCATCTTTTGCAACTGCGGAGTAATAGCCTCTTGCAGATAGGTATATATTAAATAAAGCGAAAATAATACTTTTGAAAAGCCGGGTTTCATTTGATGGTATTGTGCGCGTATTTCGGCTAATGATTGAAACTCATAACCTTTTTCCTTACTGACAAAAAGGAGGTGCAACGTTTTGTAATAGTCTGTGATGTTGGCTTGTATAAGGTGCGACAGCGCGGATAAAGCAGCCGGGATAAAAAACAGCCAGGTATCAAATTCGTATTTTAGCCGCAAAGAGAGGAAGAAATATATGGAAGCAAACCATAAATCCCCCGCGAGGCCGTCAAGTATCCGCCCTATTTTCGACTTTTTGCCGGTAAGACGCGCTAATTGCCCGTCCACACAGTCGAGTATGTTAGCGATAATAAGGCACAAAATACCGGCTATGGAAAAATAGATATGGTTGAAAAAGAATAACGGGCCGACCGCTACGCCAACAAAAATGGAAATGATAGTTATCACATTGGGCGTTACACAGGTCTTACTTAATAGTTTAGCTATCAAAAAACCTATCGGACGGAAGAACAGTCGGTCGATATAATTTTCCGTTTCAATCGACTTAAGCGAAGCCTCATATTCTGAAAAGTAAAAATATCCCATGGCATTTTATTTAAAAGAATAACCTCCGTCGGCGACAATTATTTCTCCGTTGATATAACTATTTTCCACTAACAGCCGGTAGACGCCCGCCAGTTCGTCCGGTTCGCAGAAACGTCCCAAAGCGATTTTACCTTCGATGTTTTTGCGTATGTCAACCGGTTTATTTTTTTGCCAGTCGGTATCCACAAAACCGGGGGCGACCGCATTGATGCGGATGTGATAGGGGGTTAAAAACTTGACAAGGTTCTTAACGAGCGCATGTACCGAGGCTTTTGTTACGCCATAAGCCAAAGATAACGCATGTGGCACGATACCCATCAGCGAGCCGGTGAAGATAACGCAACCTCCGTTGCTTATTTTTCCGAGTAACCGCTGGAGCAAAAAAACGGGAAAATGTATATTGGCATAAAAAACCCGTTCCCAATCTTCGGGTGTTACCTCTTCCAACCCGGCGCGACAGGTAAGGCCTGCGTTAAATACAACGACCTCCAAACGAATATCGCTGTCTTGAACATGATTATAAATGACATCTATCGTTTTGCTATCGGCGCTGTCAGCCTCTAAAGCGGTAACTTGGATATTGAAGGTGGTATGTAAATAAGCGCAAGATTCCTGTACGCACACTGGGTCGTCGCCTAAATAGGTTAATAGCAGGTTATAACCCATTTTTCCGAGACATTGAGCCACAGAAAAACCAATACCTTTGGTACCGCCCGTAATAAGTGCATAGTTGGAAGCCATTATTTTTTCTTTTTCCCTGATGAGGTCTCTTTGGAATCATTAAATTGAAAATCTTTTACCGATACCGGTTTGGCGTTTCGTTCTTTTTGGAGGAGTTTTTCATACGTCTGGTGAATAGTTTTTTTGATAGACGACGATGACACCCCCTTTCCATACGGGAAATAAAAGACTTGGACGCCCAATTCTTTCAGATAGTCATATTTACTCATCCAGTCGTCGCCGACAACAAAAGCGTCAATATTCAGCTTCTTAATGATTTCGGTATGGTCGAGCGTCCTTTGTGGTATGACGATGTCGGGTGTTTTCAGCGCTTCGATGATTTGTAACCTCTCTATGTACGGGATGATAGGAGGGTCTTTATAGGAAATGACGAGTTCGTCCGTGCTAACACCCACAATGAGAATGTCGCCGAGACTTCGGGCATAATTGATCATCCGCAAGTGATTGTAATGAAACATATCGAATGTCCCGGATGTATAGACTATAATTTTATCTTTTAACACAGAAATAATGATTAATGAATAATGAATAGTGGTTAGTGGTAAACGGTTAGTGGTTAATTTCCCGTATATTCTCTTCTCTCCCTCTCTCTTAATTCCTGAACCCTGAACCCTAATTACTCTTCTTTGGTGAGGTCTAATTTTTCCTTGTCGCCGCTTTTGTCCACATATTGCTTTCGCAGCGGGTTAGCTATGGCAGCATGAAAATTTTTCCGGTTGCTGTAGACATCTATCAGTGTGTAAAGCGCTTGTCGGAAAGAATTTTCGGAAGCTTTCATTTTGCCTGCGATGTCGAAAGCGGTTCCATGTGCGGGTGAGGTGCGTACCTTCGATAGTCCGGCTGTAAAATTGACCCCGTCGTCCATGGCTAAAGCCTTGAAGGGAGCAAGCCCCTGGTCGTGATACATAGCCAGGACGCCGTCGAACAGTCGGAAGTAATGTGTCCCAAAGAACCCGTCAGCCGCGTAGGGGCCAAAAACCGGCATACCGTTCTTGTCGGCCTCTTCGATAGCTGGGATAATGATTTCTGTTTCTTCATTACCAAGCAGTCCATGGTCGCCGGCATGGGGGTTAAGGGCTAAGACGGCTATTCGTGGGCGTAAAATGTTGAAGTCTTCTTTCAACGATTGATAGAAAACGGTTAGCTTATCAAGGATAAGAGAAGTAGTCAAACGCTTCGAGACTTCCAATAGCGGGATATGCCCGGTAACTAATGCTACACGCAGACAACTGTTGAGCAGTATCATCAATACAGGAAGCTGGTTATTACCGAAATGTTTCTCCAGATATTCGGTATGACCAGGGGAAATGAAATTGCTGTTTTGTATCAAATGTTTACTGATAGGCGCTGTTAATAATGTTTGTAATACCCCCTTTTTCAGGTCGGAAACGGCTGCTTCAAGCGACATGAACGCGGCTTTGCCACCGGCTTCGGTTGCGTGTCCGGGTTCGGGGGGCGTGCTATCGTCGACGCAACGAATCAGGTTTAATTTGCCGTTGACCGCTTTTTGCGCATCATGAATAACCTGTATTTCTGGTGGAGTGATATAAGCCGACGACAATAAGTCATTATAAAAAGAGGCTATCTTTGGCGATCCGTATAATATCGGTATACAAAGTTCGTATAGGCGCGGATCAGAAAATGTCTTCAAGATGACTTCATAACCGATCCCGTTTGTGTCGCCTTGCGTAATGCCAATCTTTATTTGTTTATCTTCCATTTGCTTAATATATTGTTTATTAATTATATAACATTTTTAGACATCCCCATGGCCCCCTTTAAAGGGGGAATTAGTTCAGCTCGTCGGGAAAGCGGGTTGTGTACAAGGTCGCTTCCATACGGCGTATATAATTACGTTTGTCTCTTTTTGGCTCATAAACAAAACCTTCGGTGACAATAACCCTCCGGTTAGGCTCGTCCACACGGGCAAAACTGACAAAAGGGCCGCCCATCATATCACCCTGCATACGCCATAAGCCCCGTAATACGCCGCAAAATTTCCCGTTTAGGGTAGAAGGCTCATAGTCGACAACGCGGTGTTCGGTCGTCATATACGAGCCGGGATGCGAACCCGGTACCATCAATTTGGTGATAGAATCACGTTTGGCAACCAAATATTCGAGTGTAAAAGTGTTTGGGTCAGTGTATGGGAAGCTGTAAACGAGCAGGTCCATACGTCCGTTTCTCGAATTATTGGAAAACCAAAGGCAGTTGGAACCGACATTGGACATTTTTATTTCGACAGGCGCATATAGCTCAATGCCAAACATATCTTTTACCTTCTCAAACACAACCGTACTGTAAGACTGTCGTTGGTTTTCGGCCATCCGTCTCAGTTCTTCTTTGTTGTAATAATTGACAAGGCGACGCTGGTTTTCTACTAAAAAGTTTTCAACCGATAGAGTGTCCGGAGCAGTGATATACAGGACTATTTGCCCCCTGGCCCATTTGTTGTCTTCCCTGAACAGGGAGGCTTTGGTATACTTCGTATCGTCAATTGTAACTATCAAGATGTTACGGACATTTTTTAAGATACCTTTGAACTGGTCAGGCCGGATGTAAGTGTAGGTCATTGAGGATTCGGTCTGTAATAAATAAGGAACGGGGGAGGTCAGTTCTTCCCGCACAGCGGTGCCTGCTTTGCTGTCCCAAGCGCTTGTTTCCATTACAACAATGACTTCGTAGGGAGGGCCTGAAGCGCGCGGGAAGGTGGGTGTTCCTTTCGAGTTACACGAACTAAACCCTGATACTATTGTAAATAAGCATAAGAATAATAAAGGTTTCATAGCTGTTGAGTATAAAATGATGTTTGAAATAATCCACAAAAATAGTGTTTTTCTTTGAAATAGGGCATATTTTAATTATTTTTTATTGTAGACAGCAATCCGCAGGCTGCGTTGATGTCTTCACCACGGGATACCCGGATGGTTGCTGTGATGCCTGAGGCGTTTAGTAAGTCTCTGAATCTTTCCATTTTCCATGTCGGGCTGCTTTGCAGATTCACGCCGGGGATAGCGTGAAACCTGAGCAGATTGACACGACATTCCAACCTTTTCAGTAAGTACGACAAGGCTTTGGCATGTCTATCCGTATCGTTCAACCTATCAAAAAGGATATATTCAAAAGAAATCCTTCGCTGATGCGAGAAATCGTAACGATGCAGCAGGTCAATGATTTTTTCGGCAGGGTAGGCTTTTTCTGCCGGTATAAGCGAAAGACGCTCGTCGTGGAAGGGCGAATGCAGACTGACAGCGATGTGGCAAGCGCTTTCATCAAGCAAACGTTTCAACCCCGGCAGCAGGCCGATGGTCGAGACCGTTATTCGTTTGGGACTCCAGCCATAGCCATAAGGCGCGGTAAGGATATCTAACGTTTTGAACAGCGCTTCAGGGTTATCTAAAGGTTCGCCCATGCCCATAAACACGATATTGGTCAAACTCCTGCTTTCAGGAATCGATTGTATCTGGTTTAATATTTCATTGGCTGTAAGGTGAGCGCCGAACCCTTGTTTTCCTGTCAAGCAAAACGAGCAGTTCATCTTACATCCCGTCTGGGTGGAGACGCATAGCGTAGTGCGTTCAGAGGAAGGTATCAGAACGGATTCGATGGTATGTTTATCGTTATTTACTGCAAAGAGGTATTTAATAGCGCCATCGGTCGATACAGTCGTATGGACGGGAGACCTGATACCCACTTCATAGTTAGACGCCAATTGTTCGCGTTTGGCGGCATTTATATTAGTCATCCCGTCAATGGTCCCGATACGTTTCTGGTAGAGCCAATCGGCTATTTGTGAAGAAGCATAACCGGGAAGCGACGTTTTAGAGGCCACCTCTTTCAGCTCCCCCAATGTCATGCCTAAAAGTCTTTCTTTCTCCATTTAGGAATTATCTCTGTGCCCTCTGTGCCTCTGTGCTGAGAGACTGTTTTTTTGACTTAGAAGAATCGAATCCGGTTGTCTTCTATTTTTGCATTCTGTTGTAAGTGTTGAAATGCAAGTCCGCCTATACGATAGGAGTTGTTATACTCCAACATCTGTTTTTGGTTTTTCTCATCAAATAAATGCTGGTCGTTGGTGCGTCCTAACACCTCAAAGACATAGACGCCATTATTGCCTACGACCGGTCCTTGAATGAAATGAACCGGTGCAAAGGTAATGAACGCATTGAGCTTTGGCTCCATGCCTATATTAGCTATTCGCGAGGTAGACATAGCGATAAATTTGACGGTATCAGGTACGGTGTTCATCGCATCGGCGTATTCAGGTATGGTAGATAGTTTTTTCGCTTTGAGTTGGGCGGCTAATTCTTCGCCTTTCTTCTGTGAAGCTAATTCACGTCGTAGTTGGGGTGTAACGGATGCTAACGACTGAAACCCTTCCGGTATTCGCCCTTTGTGTACTGCGACGACGAAAGTATTATCACACTCGGTAATATCCGAAATCTGTCCCTTTTTGTTATTGAACGCCCATCGGACAATCTGACGTGCGCCTGTCACTGCTCCAACTGCTACATCTGTACTAAAAACGCTCATACTGGGTGTAAGAAAATATCCGGCGTCTTTGGCTGAGGCTTCGATTTTTTCAGGGGTGTTATTTTGGGCAATGAACTGATTGAGCGCATTATAAAGCTGACTGCGGGTAGCAGAGCTTGGCGTTACCGTATAGACGATGTCGGCCACTTTATACTTAGGAACCTTTTTGGTACGGTCGTTCACCTTGACTATATGCTGCCCGTAGGTAGATTTAACAACGGCGCTTTGTCCGGGGTTTAACAAAAAAACCGTTTTCCGAAACTCTTCGTTCATAAATTGAAGCGCGCCTGATTCTGTCATCCAGCCCACATCGCCGCCTTTGGCTGCAAATTGGTCTCCCGAATGCTTTTGTGCTACCTCTGCAAAGCTGGCGCCTCCTTTCAGTACATTCATCAGACTGTCTATAAAGGCTTTTGTATCGGCTTCGGCGCTTCGTGGAGCAGGTGTAAGTATCAGGACTTCAACGGAATCGGCATTTTCAGTTTTATCGATTAATTGTTTGATGCGATATTTATTGTCTTTAAATGTAGGACCTTCAATAGTGCCGATTGACGCAGTAGAGATAAAATCTATCAGTTCCAAGTCGTCGCCGAATCCTTTAACCGAATAGAATGCGTTGATGTATTTGCGCTCCGATTTCTCATTGACCAATGCCGCGACATTATCCGTTTTCTCCAACTCTTTGCGAATGGCGTCCATGTCCTTAGCGGCTTGTTCGAAATCATTCGGACTGGGGACGATGTCTACCGCAATATAATCAATCAAACAGGCTTCCTTTTGACGGAACATTGGCTTGCGCTGGTTGTATAATTTTTCTATTTCGGCAGTCGAAACGTTGATAAGGGAATCGTCGATAGCCGCAAACGATTCCATAGCATACACGATGTCGGAGCTGATTATCGAATTATCGAAGGCGTCTTTGGCATCTAAACGATTAGCAACCACCGCCTTTGAAAGTAAAGTGGTATATTTTTCGAAGATGCGGTTCCGTTTGATGTCTTTTTCCAAGTACATCCACATCATTCTGCCTTCCATCAATTGGGCTTGATATTCAGGCGGATACCTTTCAATGTTTTTTATCTGGTTCAGGAACATGTTGAGGGCATACCGGTCGAACATGCCCGTTTCGGGATTATGAAAATCTCGATTTTGAAGTAAAACCGGTGAGATGTTTTCGCCTTCGACCATATCGGTCATTTCCTGGGTTGTTACCATAATACCCAATTCACTGAAACGGGGTTCGAGAAGGCTTTCGATAACGATGTCATCAAACACGGACTGACGAATCTGACTCATATAAGTTTCGTTCAGGTTCGATGTTCGCATCATCATTTTGTATCTCTCTACCATTTCGTTTTCGCGCGTCAGATATTCCTGATAGTCGACTGTTTTACCGTTGATTACCACCACGTTGTTCAGGTTCCTGTTACGAATAGAAGAGCTGGAGTTCAGCAGGTCTCCGATAATAAAAGCTAGCAAAGCCAATCCTACGATGCCGACTAACAGTCCGGCCTGGTTACGTATTTTTTCAAGTGTTGCCATTTTTTTAATTAAAATTTTCTTATTTGAGGCCGCAAAGGTAAGAAAAAAATATGAATTAGATATTATTCTTTAATAAATGAATTAACGGGCGCTGGTTGAGTAGCGGCGGAGCGACGCTTCAGTTCGACAGGCATATCGGTATCCGATTGGCGGATGGTCCATTTGCTCATGTCATCGTTGGAGATGAAGCCTACTCCTTTTTGGACTGTTTCGCCTTTGGTCATCTTAATAAACACATTCGAATAGATGGTTTTATTCTTCCTGTTCCAAAAAATTTGTTCGGTTTGAAACCTTTCGTCATTGACATTGGTAATATCCACGTTGCCGATACACTCCCACAGATCTTGACGTTCATAAAAATAAGCGGTATCGGCTTTTATACTGAATTCGACATTAAATAAGGAATCATATTTTTCGACATAAATACCGTCGGGGAAAAGCCAATACGGTTCGGATGCTTTTCCGAAGACTAAGTAGGTTTCTGTTGTTAATTTGACTTTCGTTATTCCCGAATCGGAGAGGAGTGTTTCGAGGCTTTTTTGCTTTAAGGTAGGAGTTGTTTGCGGGTTAAAAACTATCTCCACCATCTCTTTTTTTTCTCGGACGCAGGAGAAAAGAAAAGAGAGAGGCATAACAACTGCCAACAGGACAATTGCTATGCCTCTTTGCGGGTTAATAGTAATAGGGAGTTTCACAAGATTTTATCTGATTTTTACTGTTTCGTTCACCCAGCCTCCTATTGTATAAGTTCCGCCTTGTAAGGCAGGATGCAAGAAAATATCTTCTTTTGATGGGAAGCCTTTACTATAGTCGTTGATGAGCTTGTTACATTCCTGCGTGAGAGACGGGTCTAATTGTTTCGCCTTTTCTAATTTTTCGACGACAGCGTAATATATACATTTAGCAAGAACAGAGTCGTCAGAAAGATTTTTACCGCCGGCTGCATAAGCGCTTGCCAAAACCATATATACTTTGCCATGATTGGGGTTTTCACGGATACAATTTTGGAAGAGCTGCTTGACCCTTTGGAACTGATTTTGCCTTTGGGCTAAAGATGCTAAAGAATAGTAAAGAGTAGCTTTAATATTGGGGTCATCCGACATAGCAATGGCTTCATTAAAATATTTTTCAGCCGTACTGACATCATTATTCTTTAATGCTTTACTACCAAGTCCCATAGCTGATTCGGCGGTCGGCTGAATTTTGTAGACATACTCCGATGCGGTAATAAACAAATCCGTTTCATTACAGCCTAACCGTCGAAGTAAGGTCATCGTTTCTTTCAAATAATCGAGGTTGTTTTTGTTGGCTTCCACTCTTGGCGAATACATGTCTATTATGATAGGACATTCGGCTATGCCGCTTGCAAAAAACGTTTGTTCCATAACCGTTTTGTATCCTGCAATCGAGTTAATAACTTCTGTGTTATTGGCAACGACAGCGTCCTTGTTTTGAGCATCAAAAATATTGGCGCATTTTAAGAAGTCATCGAGATATTGCGTTTTATATTTTTCAGGATCTCCTTGAAATATTTTAAAGGAGGCAAAAATATAGCGCGAAACAGCCATCAGGTCTGTTTTTTCCTTGAACTCATCAATCACTTCGCCGAGCCACTTGTACATTAAGGCATAATCTGTATTTTCGCCTTTCAGTTCATTATAGGTGATTGCTTTTCGCGCAATTGTATTATCCTTCGGATAGCGTGGATTATTGCCAAAATACTTGACACGGTCATCAAAGAGTTTCATCATTGCATTGATTAGTTCTTCTCTTTTAGCTGGGTCGGTTTCGTTTGACAGTTGCCAGTTGATGATGTCCACTCCCATCAGATAAATATTGGGGGAGGAAGCGGGGCATTCATCGTAGGCTTTTCTCCAAAAAGGATAGGCATCCTCAAAGTTTTTGGATTTTCCGTAAGAGTAAAACAAACTTACATTTTCAGAACAACGAGCGCTGTCAGCTCCAATGCCCCATCTGGTCCCGCTTGCAATTCCTGTCTGCGCTTGTGCGCAAATGGCTGTCATAATATACGCAGCCGCTATTAAAATAATCTTTTTCATATCATTTAAAATTTTATTGTTCAACAATTAATTCATCTTTCTCTTAAAAAACCAATATTCATTAAATGTATAGCTTAGTGTCACTCGGAAATAGTTTTCGTTAATCATCGTCTTGTCATCCGGATATTTCTTCACGTATTCAAACGAGAAATTAACGAAAGACCGTTCATCGCTTATCGGAAATCCGGCCCCAATGGTTATACCGTATTCTTTATAACCGTTGCCGTTTATTTGAAGGTACGAGTTGGAGTAGTTCAGTCCGGCGCGGTATCTGACGCGGTTTAGATACGGATTGGAGTACAAAAGGGGTATCCATTCAGCGCCGGCGGCAATTTTTGAACGGTTACTGAAAGTCTCCTTTTTTCCGTCAAACAAAACCTTGCTCCATTCCTGCAAAGAAAAATCGGCTGCTATAAGGAGCTTTTTTTCTTTTTGATACGAAAGCCCAATACTGTACATATCAGGGGTCTCGAATGTTTTGCCGGTTATGGTATCTGAGATGTATTCGTTCCCGTTGGTAAAGGTTTCAAAATATTCGTTTTTCAACTGTCTTTTAGGCGTATAAACCATTCCAAAGACCAAGTTTTCGGTTTTACTCAAGGGCTGGATGTAATGGGTTCCGAAGTCGTAAGAGGCGCCATTGAGCTTCAACGTCTTTGTGTTAGTAACATACGTCGTATTGGACAAGCCATAATCGGCTATTGCGGTATGTGTGATAGTCCCGAAAGTATAATTTATATTTGAACCGATGGAAAGACGCTTCTTCCATAACTCTATAGACAATCCGGCATATAATTGGTTTAATCCGCCCTTTCCCTCAAAGGATTCCAAATATAACTGCCCCTCTTTCGATGTCTTTGGTTCTCCAAACCGGTACCCTACCTGCGAGAAAGGCACAAGCCCAGCGCTCATCGCAACTTGTTTATATAAGGGGAATTGCATCGCAATATATTCGACATTACCATTCAAATCGTTCTGTTTATTTATGCCATCCTTGTAAACCGAATATTGAAACGATGCGCCAAAGTCGAAAAGGAAAGTCATGCTGTCCATACAGGCGTAAGTGGCTGGGTTCATCGGGTTTATCTGTTTTGACGAGCGTAGCCCAACCCCAATTCCCCCCATTGACCTGCCGGCTCCGAAAGAGCGATTAGCCAAATCGCCGTACCCGTAACGTGTATAAGGAGAATTAACGCCATTTTGCGCGGTCACAGCGACTGCCATGAAGAGCATTATCCCTGCCAATAATAGAAGATTACATCGTTTTTGCATTATATTCCAATATTCTGTTTAGTCCTGTTAATACCAAATTTCGATCCACAAAGGTACGGTTTTTCAACCGATCTGCAAAATAAGTGGCATGACCGCCTGTTAAAAAAACATAAATCTCATCATACTTTGCCTTTAGCGCATCGATAACACCGTCTATTTCGTAAACCATTCCGTTGATAACACCGGCTTGGATGGCCGATTCGGTCGTTGTCCCTATCAGTGGGACAACCTTTAGCTCTTTCACTAACGGTAGATTATCGGTGAAAAAGTTCAATGCTCTGAAACGGGTCGTCAAGCCAAGAGAAATGTTCCCTCCTTTATAGACGCCCGACGCTTCGAGTAGTTCGAAGGTGATAGCTGTTCCAGCATCAATGACTAAAAGATTTTTAGCAGGATGCAAAAGGTTTGCGCCGACAACAGCGGCAATCCTGTCATTCCCTAAAGTGCTTATCGTCTCATATTCAATGCTTATAGGAATTTTTGTATTCTTGTCAAACCATAAAAAGCTGGACAGCTTCGCTTTTAGCGCTTTTATCATTTTTTTGTCTTTGCCTATCACAGACGACAGGACACCCTTGTCCGGTCGAAACTGTTCGATGAGTTCATCGATACGGGACGGTTCGCTGTACTGATGCTGGTGTAACGCCATTAACCCGTCGCCATCGAACACTGCAATTTTCTGCATTGTATTCCCTTGTTCTACTATCAGATTCACCTTTTTGTAAATTAAATCGCCGCAAAGATAGGAATTTATTTTCTACTTTCATCAAACAACCTCTTTTTTTCATCCGCCGACAAACTTTCGTACCCCGAATGCTTTAGCTTATCCAGAATAGCGTCAATCACCCGGTTCTCTTCGCTTTTACGGCGAAAATAGGCATCGTCGGTCTCCGTAGGCGGACGATAAGATTGGTTATCAGGATTAGTTCGGTATGTCTTAAAAACCGGTTTATGCCTGAAGAAATTGACGGCTCTGTCAATCAGTCTGTTGAAATAATCGGTGATGTCTTTTCCCTTTTGGTAACTGGAAGCAAAAAGAATACCCAGCGAAGCGCCCCCGATGTGGGCGATGTGACCTCCGGCATTCTCGGAAGTGACAGCTAAGATGTCGATAAGCAAGACGCCTATTGCTAAGTATATCAGCTTGACAGGCCCGATAAGAAGCAGGTTAATCATATAGTTTTTCCGGTAAAAGGCGATAGCAAAAACAATTGCCATCACTGAAGCCGAAGCGCCGATTAAGAAGCTGGAGGCCGCCATAATTTTTAAATAGGGAAAGGTATTATAGGCTATCCAAAATAGCAAGCCCCCTGCGATGCCTCCCAGCAGATAAAGGCCGCCTAACTGCCGTCCGGTGAAAAACTGGAGAAAAATTTTACCAAACCAATAGAGCCACAGCATATTAAAGATAATATGAAGAAAATCTAAGTGGACAAACATATAGGTCAAGACAGTCCAGGGCCGGCACATAAGCAACACCGGGTCGGAAGGCATTTCAAGATACCCGATGAACGTCGCCTCTTTCATAAACAGTTGGCAGACGATAATACAAATCCGGATAAGGATAAAAACCCCTACATTAATATATATATACTTCGCAGCAATCGAGCCGGCGTTGAACCGGTGCTTTAATTCAGTAAAAAAAGGCGTCATTGTTTTTATCTTTTTTTCTCCAATACAAGACCATGATGAGGCCGAACAACATGCCTCCGAGGTGCGCAAAGTGAGCAACATTATCAAAACTGAAATTGGCTATGCCTGCAAACAGTTCGATACACCCGTAGATGATAACCAAATATTTGGCTTTAATAGGGAATGGGAATGGGATAATGAATAAAGGCATGTTAGGGAACATCATCCCGAAGGCTAATAATACGCCGAAAACTGAGCCGGAAGCGCCTATAGTCGTTGTGTTAAGCATCACATTGAGTTGATGTAGCAAAGGGGCAGTGAATCGGAGGTCGCGTTTCATAAGGTCTAAGCCTTCTCGGTATACAAGGGCAACCGATTCGGGATCCATTATTTGGGCTTCTAATCCACGAATGCGTATAAAAGCTACCAGGATTTGAATAAGGCCTGCCCCTATGCCGGTTATCATATAATAGGTAAAGAACCGTTTTGACCCCCATTCGGATTCTAAGATACGACCGAACATGAAGACGGCAAACATATTAAAAAAGAGGTGCATGAAATCGGCGTGCATAAACATGTACGAAATCAACTGGAAAAGCCGGAAATCTTCGGAGCGCGGATAATGCAGTCCTAACATGCCTTTCAGGTCAATGTTTGACATAAAAAAAGTAGCGAACCAAAAAAGAACATTGATGATGATCAGGTTTTTGGTCACCGGCGGTAAAAAACCAAACAGGTTATTGCCTCTTCCATTCATAAAAAATCGCTTTAAAATCGGGCGCAAAAGTACAAAAAAAACCGCTATTTTCGTGAAATTTGTTGTAAAACACCTGATTTGTTTAAAATAAATCACCAAAATTTGCACAGTATCAAAAATATGTATATTTTTGAGGCCTCAAAAGACGGTTTGAACCCATTTTTTCCAAAATATTTTATGTTTACTAATTAAAAATTTCTCATTATGAACAAGACGGATTTGATAGGAGTCGTCGCTCAAGAAGCCGGAATCTCCAAGGTTGATGCAAAAAAAGCGGTCAATGCTTTTGTTAGTGCAGTAAAAGCCACTTTAGAAACAAGTGACAAAGTAACATTATTGGGCTTAGGTACCTTTAAGGTTATCGAGAAATCAGCCCGACAAGGAATTAATCCTAAGACGCAAGAGAAGATAACCATTCCTGCCCGCAAGGTTATTCGTTTTAAACCGGGCGCATCTTTTGCCAAAGCTTTCAAATGAAACGCCCCTTTGAAGGAGGCAGGGGGATGTTAAAACTCCCTCTTTGAAGGAGGCATTTGGATGTTAAAACTCCCCCTTTGAGGGGGGCAGGGGGATGTGAAAAACTCCCCCTTTGAAGGGGGCAGGGGGATGTTAAAACTGTCTGCATCGCTCGGTAGAAGATGACAGGATAAATCCCCCCAGCATCCCACTATGGATGCTCCCTGACAGGATACAGGTTGTTTTGTTACATGATTTTCTACCGAGCGGCACATACCTAAAGGCATGTAAAAAAGAGAAGCGCGACAATTTGATTTACACCCATTTTTTTTCGATTTTTTTTTGTTTCGGAAAAATGTTGTAATTTTGTCATGTCAAACTGAAAAAATTGCAGGTCTATCGTATGACGAATCAACAAATTCAGCAGGTCAAACAGCGTTTTGGCATTATCGGAAATAATCCGGAACTGTTACGAGCTATTGATGTAGCCCTTCAGGTTGCTCCTACCGATCTGTCTGTATTAATTACCGGCGAGAGCGGGGTAGGGAAGGAATCTTTTCCGCAAATCATTCACCAGTACAGCTCCCGTAAACACTCCCAATACATTGCGGTCAATTGCGGCGCTATCCCCGAAGGCACCATTGATTCCGAGCTGTTTGGACATGAAAAAGGGTCTTTTACCGATGCTAAAGATTTACGGAAGGGCTATTTTGAAGTAGCAGACGGTGGCACGATTTTCTTGGACGAAGTGGGTGAACTGCCATTATCGACGCAGGTTCGCTTGTTACGGGTGCTCGAATCGGGTGAATTTATGAAAGTAGGCTCATCCAAAATGCAGAAAACAAATGTGCGAATCGTCGCCGCTACGAATGTCAACCTGGCTGAGGCCGTGTCGCACCATAAGTTTCGCGAAGACCTTTATTATCGGTTATGTACCGTGCCGATGTTTATACCCCCATTACGGGAACGGGGCGAAGATGTGCTGCTCCTTTTTCGGAAGTTTGCAGCCGACTGCGCCGATAAATACCGGATGCCGGCTATCCATTTAGACGATGACGCACGCCAATTGCTGTTGTCGTACCGCTGGCCGGGTAATGTGCGCGAGCTGAAAAACATTGTCGAGCGTATCTCCGTCATCGAAGAAACGAGAGATATTACAGCCGTTGTTTTGCGGATACACCTCCCGAACATTGCCATCGAAAAACTGCCCGTGTTAGCCAACCGCCATACGGACGACCAGAAAATCTTTTCAAGTGAAAGAGAGATACTCTATCAGGTCTTATTTGATTTGAAGAAAGATGTGAATGACTTAAAAAAATTGGTGCATGACATCATGAATGGCAACGTTCAGTTAGAACCAATTGAACAAACAGTTTTTACTGCAACGGCTGTGCATCAGTCGAATAAACATCATCCGCCTATTCAGGACGCCGAAACAGTTGAGGAAGCGCTTTCGCTCGAAGATGTAGAAAAAGAGATGATACGCAAATCATTAGACCGCCACGGAGGCAAACGTAAAAATGCCGCTGCCGAGCTGCAGATTTCCGAACGTACCCTGTACCGTAAAATTAAAGAATTTGGATTAGAATGAGTTAGTTATCAGTGGACAGTTATCAGTAGCCAGTTGTCAGAGAAACTGAAACCTGTTACATCTCCACTGCCCCCTTCAAAGGGGGACTAAAAACTATATATATGAAACGATTATTATCAATTGCCGGAATATTCATAGCAGGATGGCTCCTTTCAGCCTGCTCTATCTCGTATAAATTTAACCAGTCGGCTATAGATTATACGAAGACGTCCTCTATATCTATCAAGGATTTCCCTAATATGGCTCAGACTATTTATACACCTTTAGCGCAACGATTTACTGAAGCGTTACGAGACAAGTTTACGCGGCAGACTAAGTTGAAAGTACTAAAGGATGGAGGCGATTTACACCTCGAAGGCGAAATAACGGGATATACACTAACGCCGTTAGCAGTGCAAGATAATATGTTCGCATCGCAAACACGACTTACTATCACGGTTCGTGTAAGGTTTACAAACAAAGCCGATTCTGAAAAAGATTTTGAACGCACTTTTAGCGCGAAAAGTGAATTTGGCAGCGACAAATTGTTTGATGATGTACAGGATGAGTTATGCGAGGTGATTATGAAAGAGATTATCGACCTGATTTTTAACGATACGGTTGCAACCTGGTAAACGCTATGACATGTAACGAATTATATGAATGGATGGAGAATCCGGCTTGGCTGACCAAAGCCTCTCTGCAGGAACTCAAACTGATGATGGATGAGTACCCGTATTTCCATGCGGTAAGGATGCTTTATCTGAAGAACCTGGCTATCCTTCAGGATGTTCGTTTGGAGAAAGAACTAAAAAGAATGTCCATTTATGTTCCTGACCGCCGTCAGCTTTATAACTTGATACATGAGCCACCCAGCCTAAGCGAAAGCGTCAAACCGGAGCTTATATCCGACGCGCCTGATAAAACGGAAGTGGTCATCGAAGCCATCGAAAAAGCCTTACCTTCGGTTGAGCCGGATGAACAGGATTTTGTCTCGAAGCTGATGTCAAAGCCTGTGTCGCCGGTTGTAGTTACATCCGATTATGCGAACTGGTTAGCACAAAATGCCGACGACCTTCCGGTGGAAAACGGTAGCGACAACCGGCTGCGACACCAGGAACTTATCGACTCGTTTATAGCCGTCGAAAGTAATAACTTAGCGCAACGATTGAGTAAAACAATGGCCGAAAAAACGCCAGAATCGGACGGTGAGAAGGAAATTTCGACACAAAATTTTTTGGAAAACCAATCGCTTGATGATTCGTATTTCACTGAAACTCTGGCTCGTGTGTATATGAGCCAGAAACGGTATGACAAGGCTTTGGAAATTATTCGGGTATTAAGTATGAAATATCCAAAAAAAAACCGTTACTTTGCAGACCAAATTCGCTACTTAGAGAAGATTATTAATATTAAAAAATAGAGAAATGTACATTTTTGTTTCAACGTTGATTCTCCTCACGTCGGTCTTTTTAGTTTTTATCGTATTGGTTCAAAACTCAAAAGGAGGAGGTTTGGCTTCCGGTTTTGCTTCATCAAACCAGGTTTTAGGGGTTCGTAAGACAACCGATTTCTTAGAAAAAGCCACATGGACTGCTGCCGTATTGGTTATGGTGCTTTGTATTGGTATCACCTCGCTTATCCCACGCGGACAGGTTTCTTCCGGTTCGGACGTCTTAGATAACATAAGCGCCCCTATCAACACCTCTACCCCAGATTTTGGCGGTTCACAGCCCAGCACGCTACCCGGTTTGCAACTCCCAACCGAGCCTTTAGAACTCCCCTCCGAATAATAGTGTTAGTTTGTACCTCCCCTTGGCGGAGGCACATACTAAAATAACGTTTTATTTAAGTAAGGCACACTAACGCCAAGGTTAAGCGGCGGGTGTTTGTCCTTGAAAGACTGCCTTTTGTACAATAATCGGATAAATTTGTTCAATATAGGTAAAAAATGATACACCATTAATGTAACGTGTTGTATCTTTGCGCCTTTGAAAGATTACTTCTTCAAATTATTTATTCTTTAAGGCAAAAAGTTTATTAGTGATTAATGTGAACAGCCCTGAACGTGAGTTCGGGGCTGTTTTATTAGGTTTCTAACATGTTATGAAAAACATTTTGAACATCCTCGTCGTCTTCTAACTTCTCAATCAGCTTGTCGATGGCTTCGCGATGCTCTGGTGACACTTCTTTCATTTCTTTAGGTATGCGAACAAACTCACTGGCGGTTATTTCAAAGCCGTTCTCTTCCAAATATTTCTGAATTGTAGTGTTTTGAGAAAACTCGCCGTAGAGAACTACCTCCTCTTCGTCTTCCTCCACTTCATCGACGCCGTAATCTATCAGCACTAATTCGAGGTCTTCTAACGAGAGGCCTGCTTTTTTGACGATATGAAAGACACATTTATGGTCGAATAAAAACTCTAACGATCCGGTTGTCCCTAACGAACCCCCATGCTTGTTGAAATAACTGCGCACGTTCCCTACGGTTCGGGTTGTGTTATCTGTCGCAGTTTCGACAAAGATAGCGATGCCGTGTGGTCCGTAGCCTTCATAATTCATTTCTTTATAGTCGGATGAATCTTTCGATGTAGCTTTTTTGATGGCACGTTCCACATTTTCCTTCGGCATATTTTCTTTTTTAGCCGTTTGTATTAGAACCCGCAAACGCGGGTTCGTTTCGGGATCGGGGCCGCCGGCTTTAGCAGCCATCATGATCTCTTTGCCGATTTTTGTGAAGACACGGGACATGTTGCCCCAACGCTTCAGCTTCCTTGCTTTTCTGTATTCAAATGCTCTTCCCATAGTTTTATTAATTACGAATTACGAAACGAAGTTCTTTTTACGAAGTGAAAAAATTACGAATTAGGAGCCAAGAATTAAATCTTCTATCTTCCAACGTATTATTTGCGAATTTGTATACCAAGCCTGTCGGCTATATTTTTTTCCATTTTCGACATGATAGCTTCTATCTGGTTGTCGGTCAGCGTCTTATCACTATCCTGCAAATAGAAACTGACGGCGTATGATTTTTTATCCGGAGGCAGGTTCTTCCCTTCATAGACATCAAACAGGGTTATTTTTTTTAAAATAGCGGGTTCGCTCTCGAAGGCTATCTTGCGAATATCGTCAAAGAGAACGTTTTTGTCGGCTAACAGAGCAAGGTCTCGTTTGACTTCCGGAAATCTTGGGATTTCACAGAAGGTAACCGATTCTTTTTGAGCTAATTTAAGCATCGTATCCCATGACAGTTCCGCAAAAAAGACCTCATTTTCGACGTCCGTTTTTTTCAGGATATTTTTATGAATGACGCCGAAAGTTCCCAACGTATATCCCTGTTTGGAGGTAATGGTCATCCCTGTCGAAAAAATATCGCAGGCTAAACTGTTATAGATTAGTTTATCTACCCTGATGCCAACCCGGTGAAAGATATTTTCGATATGTGCTTTCAGTTCGTACACTGAAGCATCTTCGTCGGGATGCGCCCAGTTGTTTTCGATTCGTTTACCGGTGATCCATAAGCCTAAGCGATAGTTTTCCTGATATTCCGAAAGGATATCTTTTTTGTTCGTATTTTCTACATTACGGCTATAACAGTTTCCAAACTCAAAGAAACGGTTGTTCTTATTTTTATGATTGACGTTAAAGGCGATGCTTTGTAATCCGCCAAAAAGCAATGTCTGCCGCATGGCGTTCAGGTCGGCGCTGAGCGGATTTTTTAAGAGGACACAGTTGGCAGCAGGGTAGGTGAGCAGGTCATCATAAAAAGTTAAGCGGGTTAATGAGTTGTTAATTATTTCGTTAAAGCCGGCGCCGCACAACTGTTCCGAGATGATATTTTCCAGCTTATAGCTAATATCGGTTGGTGTCTGGTAGCTTAAAGTTGCGTTTAAGCGGTCGTTTATTTCGACGTTATTATACCCGTAAATACGAAGGATTTCTTCAATCACATCCGCATCACGACGGACATCAAAGCGATAGGGGGGTACTTTTATGGATAAACCTTCAGATGTCTCGGCAACTATTGTAATATCGAGTGAAGTTAGAATACTTTTAATCGTTTCGGCGGGTATCGCTTTTCCTGTCAGCGAATGAATTCTTTTGTAAGTGAGGCTGACGGGATAAGGTTCCATGATTAACGGATAGACATCCTGTAAAGGCTCAGTTATTTCGCCTCCAGCTATCTCTTGCATCAAAACAGCGGCTCTTTTTAGTGCAAAAATCGTTTGGTTGGGGTCTAACCCGCGTTCAAAACGGAAAGAGGCATCCGTATTGAAGCTAAAACGGCGCGCTGTTCGTCTGACCCAGGAAGGATTGAAACAAGCCGATTCTAAAAACACCTCCGTCGTCTGCTCCGTCACTCCTGAATGTAGCCCTCCGAATATGCCACCAAAAGCCATCGGTTCTTCGGCGTTACAAATCATCAAATCCTGGTCGGTCAGCGTCCGCTCAACGCCATCGAGCGAAACAAATTTGGTGCCATCCGGCATTGTGCGGACGACAATTTTGTTCCCTTTAATTTTATCTGCATCAAAAGCATGCAAAGGCTGTCCCATTTCGTGCAGCACATAATTGGTAATATCGACGATGTTGTTTATCGGACGCAAGCCGATGGTTATCAGGCGATTTTTGAGCCATGCAGGACTTTCTTTTACCGTCACATTACGGATAGTAACCCCCGAATAGCGCAGACAAGCCTCCGTGTTTTCAATTTCTACCGTTATCGTATTCGCTCGCGCGGATTTTAGCATTCCCCTGCCCCCCTGCCTGTCGGCAGACAGAGCTTCAAAGGGGGCATCCGTATGAAAGTCTTTTTTCAACGTAAACGGTTTCCCGTTTTGTTTCATCCATGCTGCCAGTTCGCGGGCGACGCCAATGTGAGACGTGCTTTCGACGTGGTTGGGTGTTATATCTACTTCGAAGACATAATCTCTTGTTATGTTGTAATAAGTCTTCGCCGGCATCCCAACGGGCGTCTCGTTTGGTAGAACGATAATGCCTGAATGGTCGTTACTGAGACCAATCTCATCTTCGGCACAAATCATGCCGTGAGATTCTTCGCCTCTTATTTTCCCTTTTTTTATTTTGACAGCATTATCGCCGTCATACAAAAC
>CAYUAK010000123.1:0-15585 GCA_964442765.1 uncultured Tannerella sp.
CGATATCTGCCCACTATATGGCTTTTATTTTTTTCTAATAAAATGTAAGTACCATCTTCCAATCCTTTATCAATTTCATCTTTTTTTGATTGCCCATGCCACTTTATTATATCTTCATATAGACAAGTTCCATATCTGCCAAATTCTTCTCTTAACCAGTCAGTCTCAATCCAATATTCTTCGTTTTTTATCGTAACAATTTTACCTCTAATATCTTTTGGTTTTCCTAATGGTAAAAAGTCAACTATGTTTTTCGCATAGGTTAATATATAATCATGTCCAATAACTGCTTGTTTTGCCAGTCCGCCACCTTCGGAACGAATAACAACAAAATCTGCCACAAAATTGCCTTCCCCGAAAATCTCATCCATTATGAGTTTGAGGTTGGCTTGTTCGTTGTCGTCGATTGAAACGAAGATAACGCCGTCGTCGGTAAGGAGTTTTTGGGCAAGTTTCAGGCGGGGATACATGAAGGTTAGCCATGCCGAGTGGGAACTTTTGCCCTGAATGGATTTGAGACGGGTTATGTCATCATCGCTGTAACCAAGGGCGTTTTTTAGTTTTTGGTCGTAATATTCAAAATAGTCATTATAAACAAATTCTTTTCCGGTGTTGTAGGGTGGGTCTATGTATATCATTTTCACCTTATTACGATAGGCGTTTTGAAGGTGACGCAGGGCTTCCAAGTTGTCGCCGGTGATGAATATGTTTTGACTGTTGGCGTTTTCTGGTTTTGAATTATGTTCGTTGTCGGGTGTAATCAGTGTTTCGGAAGCGCATCCGGTTTGCAGACGGGCGTAGTCTTTGCCCACAAAAGAAAGACGATACCCGTCTCGTGCTTCGGAAATGTTGTTTTCGGCAAGTTCATTTCGGAATTTTTCGATGTCGAATTGTAGGGGCGAACCTGTGTGTTCGCCCAATGATGGGGATTGCGGGTCAAGCCCGTTATGACGGGGGATGAAAAATTCCGGAAAATGCTTTTGTAAATCGTTTATAAAATCGCTGTTTGGCTTGATTTTAGCGTTGCTTTCGATTATTTCCTTCAACATATTTATTTGAGTTTAAAAGCATAAGCCCTTAAACTCCAAGCAAACAAAAAGCGTGAAACCGTTTGTTAGCTTATTTACTTTCTCAGGCTCTCGTAAACCTTTTCCCCAATAAGCGCAAACAGTCCACGCCTAAAGACGTGAACTTTCGCAGACTTATTCTCGGGCTGAAATTTACGAGATTTCGAGAAAGTGAGAATAAGAGCGTTAGCTCAGTTATTATTAATCAACAATTTATCTTTCTATTCTTTCATATATTAATAGTTAAAATCAGGGGCAAAGGTAATGATTATTTATTACATAAACTGAATTTCGCTTGAACAATCTGGTGTCGTTTCAGCCATGAGATATCAAATGAATACATCCCACTGCCCCCTTCAAAGGGGGAGGGAAGCAGTATTTATGGCTGTAATTAACTGCACAGCAGTCACTGAAGCGGGAGGAACGGAATAGTTCTTTTCCATATCAACAACGTTAACCTTCGGCAGCAAACGGTCATTTTCAGCGCGAAGTATTTCATACGTGGGGTCTTCCGATATCTCATAAGCTTGTGCCGAAATGATTGTTCTGCCATTGATATGAAACTTCACCGGAACCGATTGGTTGCGGCTTGTGTTCACGATATGGAGGTAAAAGGTATCACCGGTACGACTGCCGGTGACGTCTAACAAGTCGGAAGCTGAGGATGTATTTAAGAATTGCTTCCCTGAATATTTCCTGTAAAGCGCCATCACTTTGGCGACAGGCATGAGGAAAGGGCGTCCGCTTGGAACAGGTATCAAGACGGCATTTACTAACCAGCGCGTTCCACAGAAGTCTGCTAGGGTTGCTATCTTAAGCAGGTCGCCATGCCGCTCATGTAGATTGGCCATCCGTGCGTAGCTACAGCCGGCAGCCCATGAGGAAAGCGCCTCGCAACGGTTACGTCCGGGGACAGCAAAATGACATTCGGTAAGTGCAAGCGGCATTTTATAGGGCGCTACCTGCTCTCGCATCCGGACGATTTTCCGCTCATGTATCTTATAAGCGTTCATCAGTACGTCCCAAGTTTGTGCGGGGTCATTACGATAATCGTTGTCGCGGATTGGACGTCCGGGGTCAAACATGTTATGGAAGGCGATATAATTAATCTTGTCGCCCAAATGATTGATCATAGCTTCCGCCCTGTCGTTTTCTCCCCAGGCTATCAGTTTGATACTTGGGTCTGCCTTTCGCATGGCATTGGCAAATTCAATAGTCTTACGGACAGCAGTATCGCGGTCGAACCGTCGGTTGCTGTAAGAAGTTTCATTGCCTATCTGCCAAATATCGACCCGGAGCGGATCAGCGAAGCCATGCGATTTACGCAAGGCATTATTGGGATTATTGCAGTAATCAACCCATTCGGCAGCTTCCTGTGCAGTACCGCAGCGGTCATCTCCCATCGGTGTTTTCAGGAACTCAGGATCACCTTCGGATTCGAAGTTAATACATATTAGCGGATCAGCGCCGACAAACTTGCAAAATTCCACAAATTCCGCTGTCCCTACCTGATTTGTTTCAATACCGCCCCAGCAAATATTATACATGGGTTTTCTACTCTCACGTGCGCCTACTCCTTCCTTCCATCGGTAGTAGGCCGATAAAAGCCCTCCCCAGCGCACCATTCCCGGCGCTAATTCTCGCGTTACTTCCACTAATCCTTGCTTCCAACACTGTTTGGCGTGGTCCCAAGAAGCCTCAACGGAAGAATCGGTGACACCTAACGGCTCCATAAACTGCATATAGAGCCAGGGTGATAAGTCGAATAACGGCGCTGGGTCTATCAAAATGGGAAAAGTAACGGAAGCGGAGCTATCCTGGGCTAAACCTTGTATACCGGTTGCCAAAGTTAAACCGCTTAACGCCGTCGTTTTAACAAAATCTCTTCTATTCATATTCATTTTATTAAAGGGTTTGCTGAGACGTTGCGCGCCACGTCTCTACATTTGGTGCAAAATTTATCCGCAACACTTCTTGGATTTCTTGCCGCGGCCGCAGGGACAAGGGTCGTTGCGTCCGGCCTTGACCGCCGGCGGCTCGGCTACGGGTTTATTATTCTTTGGAACACTTGGCTGTTCCGCCTCTTCATGAACAAAGGGGTTATCTTTCCTGTACCACTTTTTCCAACAGTCATAAAATTGATCAATAGTGGTTAAAATCTTATCTGCTTTTCCGACTTTGTATGGTCTGGCAAGACGTTTTTTGATTTCTTTTAAAGAGAGACGCTCTTTTTCATCTAACAAATGTGCTTCGTATAAAGTTAAAAATATCGGCAAATGCTCTTTTCCCGCAAAGTCTAAAAAATCATGTAACAGCGTAAGATACAAAAAACTATCAAACACATCCGTATCGTCTTGGTGGGCTAATAAATATTGAAGCACTGATTGTTGCCATTGTATCACTTCAGCCATGCTTTCCTGATTGTATATTGCTCTATACTTCAATGCTTTACAAACAGCTATAGGTGCATATTTGTAATGGTTTGGCTCAACAACAAACGCTTTTAATCGGTCAGGGTAATTTTGACCTATACTATAAACAAACCGCCATACCTCTACGGAATAGAATAGGCCGAACCAATGATCAAAATAGGATTGACCCTGTCGGAGTATTTTAAAAAGCGTTTCTAATGCTTCTTCAGCTTGCATGACCGATAAAATCGTTAAAGCATGCATCGGCATAAACTGACTCTCTCTGCTTTTCTTAAAATACTCTAAACGGACAAAACTGTCGATGAGCGCTTTTTCTAAATCCTTTATGACTGATTCCCTTGGCAGATTAATTATCTGGGTGAGTATATCTATGTTTATGTTATAGTCATGCTGGTATATCAGCAAAATATCGGGATTATCAAATGTCGGTTTGCTTTTAGGAACAAATATTTTTTCAGGTATAACTTTGACCTCTCTTTGATTCTTTTTCTCTCTCAATGATTTTTCCATGTTTTTAAAGTTAAGGTCTAATCGAAAATTTTCCAAATCTGGGGCATTTGGATATATATATTCAAGATAATCATAATGTTTTTGTGCTGTTTCAGGGTCTCTTATGGCTATCAGATACCGGAAAGCGGCTGAATGATAAGTAAAGACTTCCACTTCTGTAAATTTACCACTTCGGAGTGGATACACTTCATTCAAGTCAAGATTTTTGCCCAGCAATTCCAACGCCTGTTCAAGATCGTACTCTCTAATATAGAAATTTATCAAGCTGCATCTTGTCATGATATAGTTAGGGAATTGTTGCATGATTTCCTTAGCCGATTCTAAAAACAGCTTTTTTTTCCCTGTTAACAAATATAAGGATGCCACTGAATTTTTGTATTGCGGAATTGCGGGATAGTTGGTTGTTAACTTTTTTAATTTGGAGGCAAGTTGATTCCAATTTTTCTTATCCTGCATTTCTATTTTGATGTTATCTATTTCCTTCCAATGCGAAAGCGTTAAACCAAATTGGCTATCGAAGGTATCAAATCTAACACGCGTATACTGTCGAAAAGCATTCATTTCAGCGTTTATCTGCTTCAATTGCTCGTTCACTTTGGAGCGGTCAAACTTGTACTTCTCCTCCCATGTTTCATTTTCTTCTAAGTCCAACCACTTCCTTACGCTTTCGTGCTGTGGGTTATTTTTGTCGGCTAAAGCCTGCTTCATCGCCTCGTAATCATCGACATTAGAGCACATTACAGGTGGATAAGCGCCGCCGCCGGCCAGACAAACGGGATAGGGGATTACCTTTCTATCTATCTTTTGTAACTTAATATGATGCAAAAATAATTCGTCAAAATCAGGAACATAAGTGAATGATTGTCCCTGCAGTAAAAATAAAGAATGCAAAAATGTATTATTGGCAAAAGGACTATCATTGTATATAGGAGCTACCGAACTTATCTGAGGAGTTGAATCTTTCCCAGCAGGTGAAAATGTATAGATAAAATTCTTTTTAATCTTTTTCCCGAAGCAGATGGTGATAACCTTGTAGAACTGAAAAAAAGTGTAGTCGGCAGGCACCTCTATTTGTCGCCACACCACCGGATTAATGAATCCATTGAGTTGAATTTTGAACTGTAAAGTCATAATTTTCTGTATTTTTTTCTGCAAAGTTAATGTTTTTCGTTGGAAAAAGAAAAATATGAATAAAAAATGCTTACAAAAGAACATCCCTACATCCCCCTGCCCCCTTCAAAGGGGGAGTGACCCCTGCCCCGTTCAAAGGGGGAATTTTTTCATAGATGAAAAGCATTTTTTTGTATGACGAAAATAACTATTACTTTTGTTTTTTTTTAGAGGTTGAAAACATTAGAAAATAATTATTTTTATTAAGAAACTGTATGATTTTACAAGAAGATTTCAGGGCGGAAGCCGACAGGGTTTTGGATTGGATTGACAATTATTTTAAGCGGTTACGGGAGTTGCCTGTCAAGTCGCGCGTCAAACCGAAAGAAGTCTATGACCAGATTCCAAAAGAAGCGCCGCTACAGGGGGAAGCGTTGGAAAGTATATTGAACGACTTGGACGCGGTTATCCTGCCAGGTATTACCCATTGGCAACACCCGTCGTTTCATGCCTATTTTCCGGCTAACAGCTCGTATGAATCGCTTATGGGCGAGATGATTACAGCCGCTATTGGAGCGCAGTGTATGGTATGGGAGACGTCGCCCGCCGCTGCCGAATTGGAAGAGCGGATGACCGAATGGATGGCAGCCGCCGCCGGCCTTCCGGATACGTTTAAAGGGGTTATTCAGGACAGCGCTTCTTCGGCTACGTTAGTGGCTATCATCACCGCACGCGAAAAAGCGACACAGTTCAGGTCGAACTTGGAAGGCGTCCCGCTTGGACTGCGCGTCTATTGCTCGTCGGAAGCGCACTCGTCCATCGAAAAAGGGGTCGGCGTTGCAGGTATCGGACGAAACAACCTTGTCAAGATAGAAACCGACAACGAGCAGCGGATGATTCCCGAAAAGTTAGAACAAGCTATCTGCGCTGATATGGCAGCAGGCTTGACCCCAATCTGTGTTGTGGCAGCTATCGGCACGACAGGGACAGTTGCCATTGACCCTTTACAGGCCATAGCCGATATCTGCATGAAATACAAGCTGTGGCTGCATGTCGATGCGGCATACGCCGGAACGGCGCTTCTACTGCCCGAATACCGCGCTATCTGTCACGGGATAGAACATGCTGATTCGTTAGTGTTTAACCCGCATAAATGGATGTTTGTCAACTTTGACTGCTCACTGTACTACGTCAAAGACCCCGCTTCACTCGTGCGTACATTTGATATATTACCAGAATACCTCAAAACAGCTACCCATGGCTTAGTCAATGATTACCGTGATTGGGGCGTACCGCTCGGACGCCGGTTTCGTGCGCTGAAACTATGGTTTGTACTGCGCGGCTTTGGCTTAGATGCCCTTCGTCAAAAACTCAGAAACCAAATAGCGCTGAACGAATATTTTGCCTCACAAATTGCACAATCGGGTCGTTTTGTCTTATTGAAACCGCCGTTTCTCGGTTTTACGCTCTTCCGCATAAACTCCGATGACGATACCGTTTCGGAAAATTTCCTGAAAAAGATAAACGCTTCAGGAAAGATTTACCTCTCCCACACCAAAGTAAACGGTCGCTTTGCAATCCGCTTCCACTCCGCCCAAACCTATATCCAAAAAGCGGATATTGACAAAGCGGTTAGTACATTAATTCAATCTTATCTTTCCGACGCAACTCTGTGATGCCCGCACGATTTTTTTCATTTCGTAACAAGAACTTGCGTTTCCAATTTGTTGTCTTTCCAAACATCCCTCTACCCCCTTCAAAGAGGGATATTATTGAGCTGGATAATTAATAGTCTCTAAAGTTATGGATGCATTGAGGCGGCCTTCGGTTTTGACTGTTAGGGTTATCGTACCCGGACTTCCTTTCGGACGGATAATAGCCAGCGCTCTTCCTCTGTAGGTTTTTAGCGTTAGTGAGCGGAAGCTGTCCATATCTGTTGGGGAAGCGTTTCCGGATGCTATTATTTCGCCCACACCGACAAGCGACAATTGAACCTGGCAATCACTGTCAGGGACTACGTTTCCATCGGCATCTACTAACTCTATACGGAGGTATGCCAGCTCATAACGCGAAGCCTTTATGTTCGGTTTGTCCGGCGTCAGCCTGATTTTGGCTGGACTGCCGGTGGTTTTGAGGACGACGCTTTCCTTTTCCATACCGGCCTCTACGCCAACGGCTTTCAGTTCGCCGGGTTGATACTTGACCTTAAACGCAGCGGCGTATGAAGATTTTTGAATCGTATCTTCTTTGAGTAAATGGCCGTTTAAGTAAAGTCTAACGGAAGGATAACGGGTGAACACCCTTACATCCATGTACTCGTTTTCGTGTCCTTTCCAGTTCCATGACGGAAACTCATCCGGCCAGCCCCAATAACTTAACGCTTCGCGGTACCCCTGAGGTACGGGTGTATGGACTGCTATCTCTATCTTGCTGTCGTTCCACAGGATATTACGAAGTAATGACTGGGGTTTGCTATCGCCGCAGATGTCTATATCGCCGCACCATCCGTTGAACCAGGGCCAGCCGGGAAATAACGGCGGGTCTTTTTCCTCGTTTTTAATCTGTATGGCATGACCGATACCCGATTCGCCTAAATAATCCAATGCCGTCCATATAAAATCGCCAATGATACAGGGATATTTCTCCACAAAATCCCAATGGATAGCACGCTCCATTGGCGTCGATTCCGAGCCGTAGATAATCCTTTTAGGGAACAACTGCATATCGTTCTCGAACTCCCGCCACACATAGTTGTATCCGGCTATATCCAAGTGTCGAAAAGCCTTTTCGGAATCTTCCCATTTCAGGTTACGGTTATCCCAGAAATCGTTGATAGCGGCTGTCACCGGACGGGTATCGTCGTATCTGCGTACCATTTCTTTCAACCTGGCAGCAATCACCACTCCCGTCGAATCGGCTCTTTCTCTAATCTCATTGCCGATACTCCACATAATAATTGAAGGGTGGTTGCGGTCGCGAAGTACCATAGATGTTAAATCCCTTTCGTGCCATTCATCAAAGAAACGGTGATAGTCGTCGGGATTTTTTGATTTCTGCCATTGGTCGAAAGCCTCATCTATGACCAATAACCCAAGCCTATCGCAAGCCATTAAAAATTGTGGTGCGGGCGGGTTATGTGCACAACGAACTGCATTGAACCCATTGGCTTTCATCAGCTCGACCTTACGCTCTTCGGCGCGTCCAAAAGATGCAGCACCCAGCAACCCGTTGTCGTGATGCACATTACCCCCTTTGAGTTTTACAGGTTGGCCGTTCAACAAGAACCCTTTATCGGCTGAGAAAGCTATGCTTCGTATACCAAAAGTTATCGGTAAGATATCCATCACTTGCTTTCCGGATAATACGGTAACTTCGCAGGTATATAAGACAGGACTTTCGACCGACCATAAGGCAGGATTAAGTATTTCGACGGTTTGAACCGTCGTCTTCCGTTCCCCTGCTTCCATTCGAACCTCCCTCCTTTCTTGACCCTTCAACTGTCCTAAGGTGTCCTTGATTTGAATGGTTACTATGACCTCCCTGCTTTGCTCTGTTTCGTTTACGATTTCAGCAGCTACCTGTACAACTGCTTTTTCAGAAGTCACCACAGGTGTTGTAACAAAAAGCCCCCAAGTGTTCAGGTGTAACCGGTTCGTTGATTCTAACCAAACATGCCGGTAAATGCCCGAACCGGAATACCACCGACTGTTCTTGCCCTCGTTCCGAACCCTCACCGCCAATATATTGGTATCACCCGGCGGTTTGCAATACGGCGTGAGGTCACAATAAAACGAGGTATATCCATAAGGGTTATAAAAAATATGATGACCATTCAGCCATACATCCGTCTCATTATAAGCGCCTTCAAAATATAACCGATGTAATTTCCCTTTATCATTGGGCTGTAATTGGAATGACTTCCTATACCAGCCTGTGCCGCCAACCGTTTGCCCATTGGAAGTAGTGCCTATCTCGCGCGAAAAAGGCATTTCTACACTCCAATCATGCGGCAAATCTAACATCCTCCATCCACTGTCGTCGAACTCCGGACGGGAAGCATCCGTCGTATCACCATACTGAAATTTCCATTGGGCATTGAAATTTTTACGGCGAATCATACCGGTTTCATCGTATGGATTGCATGAAAACAATAACGTGAATAACAATAAATAGCTTAATAATCGCATCTTTTTTTTGGTGCAAAGATAGTCATTTTTTTGAGATGATTTTTTTTCCGCTTTGTATTGTTTTCTCAGCACATAGAACACAGAGTCTTCTCAGAGTTTTCACAGAGAGTTTTTTTACTAACTCTCTGTTCCCTCTGAGGCTCTCCGTTGAAAAATTTGGTGATATGCGTTATTTGCTTTATGTTTGCAGCGAAATTTTATACAAAAAATGACTGTTCCACTGTTTGATGCAATGATTCATTGCGAAATAGCAGGCTATAAGAATGCACCTGCTTTGGTTTTTCTGCATGGTAATGGCGAAGATTTGTCTATCTTTGATTCGCAAGTCAGGTATTTCTCGCAGTTCTACCGTACGGTTACGATAGATACGCGCGGACATGGACGGTCTTCAAGGGGCGAATCTCCTTTCAATTTCAACACGTTTGCGACCGACTTGGCAGATATTTTTGAAGCGCTCGTTATCGAAAAAGCCCATATCGTCGGTTTCAGTGACGGAGCTATTATCGCCATGTATTTTGCTATATCCCACCCGGAGCGTGTCGCGTCGTTAGTCTTGCTCGGCGCTAATTACCATCCCAAAGGATTACGTTTTTTCCCCCGACTGCATGTAAAGCTCGTTTACGCTGGCCTGTCGGTTGCCTCCCTGTTTTCGGAAAAGAAACGCCAAAGGAAAGAAATATGGGGCTTGATGGTGAACCAACCGGAGCTGACGATAGACGATCTATCACGAATCACGACGCCCTCATTAATTATAACAGGCGAGAACGATATGATTAGCCAGGATCATACCGATGAGATGTGTCATGCGATAGCCGGTTCCCATCGTTTGGTCATACCAAAAGGCAACCATTATTGGATGTTCAAGAAGCCGGAATTGTTCAATCAATGTATCGTAGATTTTTTAAATTCTTTATAATTTTTTCAAAAAATTTGCGGATTGTAAAAATTGTTGTACTTTTGTCGCCTGATTATTATAAAAAAAGTAGAAATGATTGCTTTTCAAGTCCTTTCCATTTTGCTATCTGTGGTTATTATTGTGATTTTGCGCTATTATGCGTGAGAAGGGCTTGTTTATTATATATAAATTGTTTGGATATAAGCCTTTCTCTCGCACCAGAGGAAGGTTTTTTTAATTTTAAAAAAATATGGAGTTAAGAAGTTCGATCTGTACACAAGGGCGTCGCATGGCGGGCGCCAGAGCCTTATGGGCAGCTAACGGGATGAAAAAAGAGCAACTTGGGCATCCTGTCATTGCCGTTGTCAATTCGTTTACGCAGTTTGTTCCCGGACATGCGCATCTTCATGAAGCTGGACAATTAGTGAAAGCCGAAATCGAAAAGTATGGATGTTTTGCGGCAGAATTTAATACGATAGCGATTGATGACGGAATTGCCATGGGACACGACGGGATGCTGTATTCGTTGCCGTCGCGTGAGTTGATAGCCGATAGCGTGGAATATATGGCCAATGCACACAAGGTGGATGCTATGTTATGTATCAGCAACTGTGATAAGATAACGCCAGGTATGCTGATGGCAGCTATGCGTCTGAATATCCCCACCGTTTTTGTGTCGGGCGGCCCGATGGAAGCCGGCACGTGGAAAGGTCGTAACGTCGACTTGATTGATGCAATGGTTCTCTCGGCTGACCCTACTGTTAATGATAAGGAGATTGCCGAGTTGGAAAAACAAGCCTGTCCTACCTGTGGCAGTTGTTCGGGTATGTTTACCGCCAATTCAATGAATTGCCTGACCGAAGCAATAGGTCTTGCCTTGCCGGGAAACGGCACAATCGTAGCAACCCATTCGAACCGCCTGCAGCTTTTTCGGGATGCAGCCCAACTGATAGCTGAAAACGCATACAAGTACTACCGCGACAATGATGCGTCAGTTTTGCCACACAACATAGCGACACGCGAGGCCTTTCTAAATGCCATGACATTAGATATTGCCATGGGAGGCTCGACCAATACGGTTCTACACTTGCTGGCGATTGCGCATGAAGCGGACGTCGATTTTACGATAGATGATATTGACGGTTTGTCACGCAAAACGCCATGCCTTTGCAAGGTAGCGCCTAATACGCAAAAGTATCATTTAGAGGAAGTGAACCGCGCCGGTGGCGTTATCTCTATCATGCGTGAGTTAGCAAAAGGCGAACTGCTTAACACATCGGTTCTTAGGGTTGATGGCATGACACTACAGGAAGTCATTGATAGATATGATATAACGAATCCGGATGTAGCAGAGGATATAAAGATGCTTTACCTAAGCGCACCGGCAAGGAAGTTCAACTTGAAAATGGGTTCGCAATCGACATATTTCAGTTCGTTAGATATTGATAGAAAAGAAGGATGTATCCGAGATATTGAACATGCTTATACACAAGACGGCGGATTGGCTGTTCTGAAAGGAAATCTTGCTACAAAAGGAAGTATTGTCAAAACAGCCGGCGTTGATGAAAGCGGGTTGTCTTTTCGTGGCCCAGCCAAAGTTTTTCATTCGCAGGAAGCGGCATGTGAGGGCATATTAGGTGATATAGAGAAGGGGTGCACCCCGTCTGTTAAAACCGGCGATGTAGTCGTCATCATTTATGAAGGCCCTAAAGGAGGGCCGGGGATGCAGGAAATGCTTTACCCTACATCCTATATTAAAGCGATGAGCTTAGGAAAAACTAACGCACTTATCACTGACGGACGTTTTAGCGGCGGCACTTCGGGGTTATGTGTCGGACATATCTCGCCCGAAGCAGCCTCGGAAGGAAACATCGGCTTAGTAAGAGACGGCGACCTTATTGAAATCGATATCCCTTCCCGCACGATACAGTTACGGATTAGCGACAAAATACTTAACCGGCGACGCAAAGACGAAAGAGCAAAACGCGACGAAGCATGGAAGCCGGCCCGCAAACGTTACGTATCCAAAACCCTGCAAGCGTATGCCAAAATGGTTTCTTCGGCAGATAAGGGAGCGGTTAGAGAAATTTAAAAATTTAAAATTTAAAATTGATAATTGATAATTGAAGAATGAATAAATCAAGAAAATTTTTGAATCCTGAAAATCAAGGTCAAAATCATACTAATCATATAATCAAATAAATCATAGTTCAGACGTCATGAATAAAATAACCGGCTCGGAGGCCTTACTCCGAACATTGATAGCCCAAGGTGTGGAGTGTCTATTCGGATATCCTGGCGGACAGGCTATTCCTATCTATGACAAGTTATATCATTACAAGGATCAGTTACGACATATCCTTGTGCGGCACGAGCAAGGCGCTACCCACGCGGCGGAAGGCTATGCGCGGGTGAGCGGTAAGGTAGGCGTAACGCTCGTCACTTCAGGGCCTGGCGCTACAAACACGATCACAGGAATAGCCGATGCCATGCTCGATAGTACGCCCATTGTGGTTATTACAGGCCAGGTGCCTTCGCCCTTACTAGGAACGGATGCCTTTCAGGAAGTGGATGTGATAGGTATCACGCTCCCTGTCACCAAATGGGCCTATCAGATACGCCGTGCAGAAGATGTAGTATGGGCTGTGACACGCGCATTTTATATCGCATCAACCGGACGTCCAGGGCCTGTCGTTATTGACATTGCCAAAGATGCACAAGTAGGACTTGTCGAATATGTCTATAAACCGGTGGTTTTTATACGCAGCTATCAACCCTGGCCGCCACTCGAACCGGAACGTATCCAGCAGGCAGCCGACTTAATTAATAAGTCCAAACGACCGTTTGCCTTAGTCGGACAAGGTGTTATCCTGAGCGGTGCCGAACAGGAGCTGATGATGTTCTTAGAAAAAGCCCAAATTCCGGCTGCTTCGACCATGCTGGGCTTGTCAGCCATGCCAACGAACTACCCCTTGAACAAAGGATTATTAGGCATGCACGGCAATATTGGCCCTAACCGTAAGACAAACGAATGCGACGTACTGATAGCCATCGGGATGCGGTTCGACGACAGGGTTACAGGCAATCTCAGTAAATATGCTAAACAAGCAAAGGTCATTCATTTAGATATCGACCTGTCGGAAATGGATAAGAACGTTAAAACGGATGTAAAAGTACTCGGGAACGCAAAGGACACACTGCGCGAGATAACCAAACTGCTTAAACCGGCTTCTCATACAAACTGGCTCAGATCATTTAAAGCCGACGAAAGGGAGGAACGAAGGAATGTCATTGAACAGGAGTTACACCCGCAAAGTGACTTGTTACGCATGGGCGAAGTGATACGAAAAGTGTCGGATGCTACCAACCATGAGGCGATACTTGTAACCGATGTAGGACAAAACCAGGTGATGAGCGCCCGCTATTTTAAGTTCACTAAAACACGAAGTATCATTACATCCGGCGGACTTGGAACGATGGGGTTCGGCTTACCCGCAGCCATTGGCGCTAAAATCGGTGCGCCCGACCGTACCGTTTGCCTGTTTGTAGGCGACGGCGGTATACAAATGACATTGCAGGAGCTTGGAACAATCATGCAGGAACAAATAGACATAAAAATCATCCTCCTGAATAACCATTATTTAGGAATGGTGCGACAATGGCAGGAGATGTTTTTTGAAGAACGGTATTCTTTTACAAAGATGGCTAACCCCGACTTCGTTGCCATAGCTAAAGCCTTTCAAATAGGAGCGCGGGAAGTGAAAAAAAGAGAAGAATTAGATGGGGCTATCAACGAAATGCTCAACTGCAAAGGCGCGTTCCTTTTGGTAGTCGAAGTAGAGAAGTTCGGGAAAGTGTATCCCATGATCCCAGTCGGCAACTCCGTTACCGAAATGATTTATTAATTCGTGCCAAACTCCCCCTTTGAAGCCGTGTCTGCCGACAGGCAGGACAGGCAGGGGGGCAGGGGGATGTAAATAAAAAAAAACGAAAAACTAAGATATTATTTAAAAATGAAACAGGAAATAAACAAGTTGGAAAAAGAATCCGCACCTAATGAGTTAGAGAAAAAATTGTTTACAATCACCATTTTTTCGGAGAACACCGTCGGATTACTCAACCAGATTACGATAATTTTTACGCGACGACAACTGAACATTGAAACCTTATCGGTTTCACCCTCCGCTATCGAGGGGATTCATAAGTTTACCATCACAACCATTTCGGATGAGGACATGATGAAAAAAGTTGTCAGGCAGATAGATAAACGTGTCGACATCCTGAAGGCTTATTATAATACGGATGATGGCCTCGTTCATCAGGAGATAGCTTTGTATAAGCTCAGTACCGACCTGTTTTTAAAGATGGATGGGGTAGAAAATTTAATACGTAAATACAATGTGCGTATTATAGATATTAACGAGACGAGCGTCGTCCTTGAAAAAAGCGGCCATTACCAGGAAACGCAGTCTTTGTTCAACGAGCTAAGCGAAAGCATCGGCGTCCTGCAGTTTATCCGTTCCGGCCGTGTGGCAATAACAAAATGCAAAGTGGAGCGTTTAAGTGATATGTTGGCCGCTATGGCAAATAGAAATAATGGTTAATGATTAATGATATATTCAATTATTTTTTCACTTCGTAAAAAGAACTTTGTTTCACAATTCATAATTAAAAGAGATGGCAATAATTAATTTTGGCGGTGTAGATGAAAATGTAGTCACCCGCAATGAGTTTACTTTAGAACATGCAAGAGAAGTCTTAAAAAACGAGACCATAGCCGTAATCGGTTATGGCGTTCAAGGGCCGGGACAGTCGCTCAATTTACGGGATGGCGGCTTCAACGTGATTGTAGGTCAAGCGCCTGAATTTAAAAAAGAATGGATTAAAGCTGTCAATGACGGATGGTTACCGGGTAAGACGCTTTTCCCTATCGAAGAAGCGGTACAAAAAGGAAGCATCATCCTGTATTTGATTTCCGACGCTGCTCAGATAGCGGTTTGGCCCCGTATCAAACCCTATCTATCAAAGGGGAAAGCCCTGTATTTCTCTCACGGGTTCGGCATCACCTACAAAGAGCGGACAGGTATTATTCCGCCTGCCGATATTGATGTAATTCTGATTGCGCCAAAAGGGTCGGGGACATCGTTGCGTCGTATGTTCTTGCAGGGCAGAGGACTAAACTCGTCGTATGCCATCTTTCAGGACGCAACGGGACGCGCCAAAGAGCGTGTTTTTGCCTTAGGTATCGGCATCGGCTCAGGATACCTTTTTGAGACTACCTTCAAAAAAGAAGTGTACTCCGACCTCACCGGTGAGCGTGGCACACTGATGGGCGCTATTCAGGGCCTGTTTTTGGCACAGTACGAAGTGTTGCGTGAAAACGG
>CAYUAK010000124.1:0-9973 GCA_964442765.1 uncultured Tannerella sp.
AAAATTGATAATCGCCATCACATCGGCAAACACCCTTTCTTTAGGTAGTTCGCTATATCCCGGAATCACTGCCGAACTAGTTCTTTGATTGGCGCGGTTCACACTCTCTCTGGGCGCCAAGCCTGGTCCAAAAGCGGTAATACCGGGTTTCAAGCCCCATCCAAGCGATTTAGTGTAGGCGCTCTCGCGGTCGTGAAGGTTAAGTACCTGATGGAAACCTAATTTCGTTACATAACTGATACCTAATGGGTTCAAACCTACCTTGTAATCCATCAACTCGGAGGCGGCGTTGAAATAGTTCTGGTCTTTCGATAGCCTCCAATGCAGAAGCGGTAAAGCAGCGTACTGTGGTTGGCGCACAGCGTGTCCCCAGCCTCCGGTACCGGCTGTTGTCCCCACCGGAAATGCGCGTTCCCTCAACACAGCAATATTGGCATCGGCGCCGTTCTTGATGGCCGTTTTGAAAAAGTTTACGATAGTCGGGTCGGTAGGAACGTTCTTCTCTAATATATACGACATGATATAGGCCGGATTATCGAAGCGTCTGTCGTTCAATGAATAGCCGGTTGTTATCATCAGGTTGTACTGCATTGAATCAGCTATCGTGTATAGCTTTCTGATCTCTGCATGGTCGGCTTCGTCGCGTGTCAGCAGGTAACGCTGTATATGATAGTAGAGCTTTTCGGGCGGGGCTATCCGATTGCCGATGGCTTGGAAGGCTCTTTCGCCCCTTTCGATAAGAGTGGCAGATTTCTGGGGGTTGTACGGCTTTAATATCCGGGCAAGGTGCAAGAAAAGGCCCGCACACGGACTTGTCGCCCTGTCATCAACCCTGACAGTCCCGTATTTTTTAATATCTTTATCAAGCGGTGAGGCAAAAGGTTCGGCGTAGCCGCGTGTCTCTGTACCCCACAGAACGGAGCCGTCCTCCTTTTGCAGATACTCCCAAACTAAGGCTCCCCACATTGCCTCGTCGATGATGTCAGGGATATTGTTTTCGTAGTTAAGTATGTTATAATCGGCGTCGAAATCGCCGGGTATACGAAACTGTCCGTCAGTAAAATATTCGGGGAAAGTCTCGTAAATCATCAAGTTAAGAATCGGATTGGCAATATGATACGCGCGCCGGTCGGCGTCGCCGGCATCATGATAACCGCCGTAGCATCTGAAGGTTGGCTCGTCGCCCTTCACATCAATATTGGCTTCGCCGATAGGCCCTTCCACTTGATAGATTATCGTATGGCATGGGTTTTTCCTTAAATCCGGTTCGTGAATCGGGCAGCCGCAGCGTTGCAGATATTGCGCTCTGAAAATAGTAAACGCCAGCATTTTGGAAAACTCCCCGCCCACGCCGAAAGGATACGAACTGCCATAACCATCGACAACGACCTTGTATGGACCGCCTTCGGGAACTTTCGACAGGTCTAAGCGGTACACAAAGCCGCCCGATGATACATCATCGCCTATCTCTTTCATCTTTCCCGTTGTCACTACTTTTCCCTTCGTATCAATCACCTTATAATCGGGAAGCGCTCCTTCTATTTTACGACCTCCGCCCGTTCCTAACCAGATAGCGAAATTGGCATAATTAGATGTCGATAACGCACTGTATGCCACCTGATTGGTCTTTATTGATTCGCAGAAAACGTCCTTCTCGATAAACTTGACGCTTCTTGTACCGTAGGGGGTCTCTACCTTGTATTTCTTCCCCTTGACTAACTTGTCAGTTTCAAGATAGACGTGAAAATGGATGCCGTCGGTCTGCATGGCATACAGGTGGACAGCCGTTGCGGGCTTGCCGTTTATCTTCCATGCAGCCTGGTTACTGATGTCGATAGCGTTGATATGGAACGTATCGCATTTAAAAAAAGCCACTAGGACACGATCCGAAGCTGTACGGATTTCGCTGAGTGTGAGCCAGGGCGTCTCTGCGGTCGAATGTAATTCGGCGCTGTTACAGGACGTGAAAAGCGTTGTCATTAAGACAACCGTTGTCAAAATTAAGCTGTATTTTTTCATCTTCAATTTTATTTAGCAAACGACATGATTTTCGGCATTTTATCTAATGTGATAACCGTTTCGTGGTTAAGAAGGCGTTTCAGTTGTTCGGGGTCTTGTTGTGTTAACCAGGTTGTATGCCAAATCATCCACCACGACCAGACGGTACCATTTTTAAAACACGTGTCAGGGTCGGGTAATGGGCCGCATTCGTGTAGGCAAATAGGGACTTCTTTGCCATGGACGGCGACCACATCGTTGTACATGTCACTCAACACCCTGTCTTTCCGATAGGTATCAGCGCCGACAATATCGTAATAAGCTTTGCCCGGATTAAAGGCCGGATTAGGGAAATCGCTGTGACACAACACCCAGATAAGGTTGTTGAGGCCTCTATCCTTGCTGAAATAGTCGAACATCGTCCGCCAGATACGGTTAAATTGTTCGCCGGTACCTTTCCCGTACCAGAACCAACCGCCTTCAAACTCGTGCATAGGGCGCCACAAAACCGGCACTTTGGCGTCCCGTAAAACGGTCAGCCAGTCGGCAACCCTTTTAAAATCCGCCCACATAGCCTTGTAATGGTCAGTCCCTTCAATAAAACAACTGTCAATATCGATTTTCATCTGACTTTGCTTGTACCCCTCGCCTTTGGTCGGCGCGCCCCAATGCCACATAAGGGTAGGCACGCCGCCTTTTTTCCACCATTCAATCAGCAGTTTGATCTCATTGGCATTGGAAGATTCGGTGATAAGGTCATGGCCGCGAAGCGCCGGATACTTGCCGGTTATTTCTTTGGTCTTTTCTACCTCATCAAAGTTGCCCCACGGCGCCCACATCTGTCCCGAAATGATCTTTTTACCGTTCATCTCGTAAATAAAGTTGAGTAAGGCTTTTGCTTCCTTTGAGGCATTAGGAACAACGGGGTCTATTCTTTTAGACCCGCAAGATATAAATAACAATGCTACTGAGAGCAGTCCGAATATTAAAGATTTCATAATCGTATAATGTAGTTGATAATTGGGTTAATCATATAATTTCAGGCTGCAAAGATACTAATTTTTTCTTCTTTATTGATAAAAAATAAAAAGAATGAGGTGGAATTTTAAAAATAAACGCTACTTTTGCGCCGAAATTTTGACGATATGGATAGAATATTAGTGACCGGCGGGGCTGGTTTTATTGGTTCGCACCTCTGCGACAGGCTTATCAGGGAGGGGTGCGACGTGATTTGTTTGGACAATTACTTCACGGGCAACAAGGATAATGTGCGTCATCTGATTGGTAACGATAGGTTTGAGCTGGTGCGTCACGACATAACAACCCCCTATTATGCCGAGATTGACAGGATATTTAACTTGGCCTGCCCTGCGTCGCCTGTCAATTACCAGTACAACCCGATTAAGACGCTTAAGACGTCTATTTATGGGGCGGTGAACATGCTGGGTTTAGCCAAACGGGTGAGCGCAAAAATCCTTCATTCCTCTACCAGCGAGGTGTATGGCGACCCTGCCATTCATCCGCAGGTCGAATCGTATTGGGGCAATGTGAACCCGATTGGCGCGCGCTCCTGCTACGACGAAGGTAAACGGGCTGCCGAGACGCTTTGCATGGATTACCACCGCCAATATAATGTTCGCATAAAGATTGTGCGAATTTTTAACACCTACGGGCCACGTATGGACAAAAACGACGGTCGTGTGGTATCCAATTTTATCGTTCAGGCTCTGACCGGACAGGATATTACCATCTATGGCGATGGTTCACAAACACGTAGCTTTCAGTTTGTTGACGACTTAATAGAAGGGATGATGCGGATGATGAATACGGATGACAGCTTCATCGGACCTCTTAACATCGGCAATCCGGACGAGTTTTCGATGCTCGAATTAGCACACGAAGTGATACAACTTACCGGGTCGGCCTCTAAGATTGTTTTCAAACCGCTTCCTCAGGACGACCCCCGACAGCGCAGACCGGATATTTCTTTGGCATTCGAGAAATTAGACGGATGGAAGCCTTCAGTCAAGTTAGAAGAGGGGCTGAAAAAGACTATTGCCTATTTTGAGCAAGTGTTGTAGAGTGGAAATAAAAGAGATAATACCCTTATTTAATAGCTATCCGCAAATCAATGCGGTCGTGTCCTTATTGGAAAAAGAGGATACCTGTAACTTTTTTTTATCGAATCTTCAAGGCTCATGCAAAGCCGCTATCACAGTTTCGGTCTTTGAAAAAAGAGGAGGCGTTTTATTATGCGTCCTGAACGACCTCGAAGATGCCGGATATTTTTATCACGACCTGATGCAATTACTCAATAATCAAAAGGTCTATTTTTTCCCTTCCGCTTACCACCGGCATATCAAATATGGCCATACCGACCCTGCCAACGAAATATTACGCACGGAGGTACAGAGTGAGTTACAGTCAGAAAATCCTTCTTTTATCCTTGTCACCTATCCCGATGCTATTGCCGAGAAAGTGCTGTCAATGAAGGTGTTAAAGGATAATACGCTGACCATTCATACCGGCGAAAAAATAGACCCGCTATTCGTTACCGAAGTACTTGACAGCTACGGTTTTGAACAAACCGACTATGTATACGAACCCGGTCAGTATGCCATTCGCGGCAGTATAGTCGATATCTTTTCGTTTTCGAATGAATATCCTTTCCGTGTGGACTTTTTCGGCAACGAGGTCGAGACGATACGCCTTTTTGACGTTGAGAATCAACTGTCTATCCATAAAATTGAAGAAGTCCGCGTGATACCGAAAATCAGCGAGCATAACAGTTCGGACGCTTCCCTACCTGACTTATTGCCTGACAGTTCGTTGTTGTTGGTGCAGGATTTGGAGTGGTGTGTAGAGCGCATCGGCAGCTTGTGGAACGAGAACCCTATCAACAAAGACGAAGAAGGCTTTTCGTCCAAGGAGGCTATGCAAGAAAAGATAATTTCGGCAGACAGTTTTATAGCCTCTATCTCCCGCTTTCAAAAAATCCATTTTCGCCCAGCTCGTGCGGATTTTGACATCCCCCTGCCCCCTTTACATCCCCCTGCCCCCTTCAAAGGGGGAAAGGGGGAATCCGTGTGCTGCATCGATTTCGACACCTCCCCTCAACCCCTCTTCCAGAAAAACTTTGACTTAGTCAGCGAATCTTTTAAAAAATACCTTTCCGACGGATATGCCATTTATTTATTAACCGACAGCGCCAAACAAGCCGAGCGTATTCGCGACATCTTCAAGGATAGAGGCGATAACTTAGCGTTCACAGCCGTCAACCGGACATTGCATGAAGGGTTTGCCGACCATACGCTCAAAATATGCCTTTTTACCGACCACCAGATTTTTGGACGGTTTCATAAATACAACCTGAAAAGTGACAAGGCCCGAAGCGGCAAGATATCGCTTTCGCTAAAAGAGCTAAACCAATTTACATCCGGCGATTATATTGTGCACATTGACCATGGAATCGGGCAGTTTGGCGGCTTAGTCCGCACCGACGTGAACGGTCGATTGCAGGAAGCCGTGAAGCTCATATACAAAAACAACGACATCATCTTTGTTAGCATCCACTCGCTTCACAAGTTATCCAAATACAAAGGGAAAGACGGCGAGCCTCCCGCCCTGAGCAAGCTCGGAACGGGCGCTTGGGAAAAGATGAAAGAGCGTACTAAAAACAAGGTAAAAGACATCGCCCGCGACCTTATCAAACTGTATTCCCAACGCAAAAACGAGAAAGGCTTCTCCTTCAGTCCCGACAGCTACCTGCAGGACGAGCTGGAAGTTAGTTTTATCTACGAAGACACCCCCGACCAACTGAAAGCTACTACCGACGTTAAAGCCGATATGGAAAGCGAGCGCCCGATGGACCGCCTTATCTGCGGCGATGTAGGGTTCGGCAAGACAGAGGTAGCTATCCGCGCCGCCTTCAAAGCCGTTGCCGACAACAAGCAGGTTGCCGTCCTTGTACCCACAACGGTATTGGCGTTCCAACATTACCGCACCTTCACCGAAAGACTGAAAGACTTCCCCTGTACCATCGATTATATCAGTCGCGCACGTAGCAGCTCAAGTATAAAAACCATTTTAGAAAAACTGCAAAATGGCCAAATAGACATCCTTATCGGCACGCACCGGATAGTGGGCAAAGATGTGAAATTTAAAGACTTAGGTCTGCTCGTCATCGACGAAGAACAAAAATTCGGCGTATCTGTCAAAGAAAAACTGCGCCAACTGAAGACTAACGTAGATACGCTGACGATGACCGCGACCCCTATTCCACGCACGCTTCAGTTCTCGTTGATGGGCGCACGCGACTTAAGTAATATCCATACCCCGCCGCCCAATCGTTTCCCGATACAAACTGAACTAGAACGGTTTAACAAAGACATAATCCGCGAAGCCATCGAATATGAGATGAGCCGCAACGGACAGGTATTCTTTATCAACAACCGCATCCAAAACATCTACGAAATAGAAGCGTTGATACGTCGTGAGATACCGGATGTGCGCGTAGCCGTTGGTCACGGACAAATGGAACCCGAAAAAATGGAAAAGATTATCCTTGATTTTATCAACTACGAGTACGATGTGCTTGTATCTACTACCATCATGGAAAACGGCATCGACGTACCGAATGCCAACACAATGATAATCAACAACGCGCATCAGTTCGGCCTTTCCGACCTGCACCAATTACGCGGGCGTGTAGGTCGCAGTAACCGCAAGGCTTTCTGTTACCTGCTCTCACCGCCACTCACTACCATAACACCCGAAGCGCGTCGCCGCCTGCAGGCAATCGAAAATTTTACCGAATTAGGCAGCGGTATCTATGTAGCGCTGCAAGACTTGGATATACGTGGCGCTGGGAACATGCTCGGCGCCGAACAAAGCGGTTTTATCGCCGACGTAGGATACGAGACCTATCAGAAAATTTTAGAAGAAGCGGTCGAGGAACTCAAAACGGACGAGTTTGCCGACCTCTACGCTTCGGACGAAGTGAAAGAAATAAACCGCACGTTAGTCCGCGAGACATTTATCGAAAGCGACCTTGAACTGTTATTCCCTCCGACCTATATCCCAAACGATTCGGAGCGTATCAGCATCTACCGTGAACTCGATTCGATAGAAAGCGACGTCCGACTGAACGATTTTATCACCCGCCTGAAAGACCGCTTCGGGGCAATTCCCAAAGAGGGCGAAGAGCTGATACGCGTCGTACAACTGCGCCGTCTCGGCAAACAGTTAGGCCTTGAGAAAATAATGCTCAAAAAAGGAATGATGAGCCTCCACTTCATCAAGAATGACGATAGCCCTTACTATCAAAGCAATGCATTCAGCAAAATCCTAACTTACATTCAGAGACATTCGAAAAACTGCAACCTGCGCGACGAACCAAACAGAAGAAACCTCGTCATCAAAAACATCCCCGACGTCCTTTCGGCCTGCCAATGCCTGAAAGAAATCGCTAAATAATGGAATCGTAGTTTTTTTTTCGCAAATTGGCAACTTGAAATAATTAATTTTTAATTATTAATTTTTTATTCCTACCTTTGTCGCCTTTAATTTTTAATAAATAAATATTATTATGGACAATCAGTATCAGTATCAGAATTTTAATCAAATTCCTGCTAAAAATCAATCGGTAGTATCAATCGGCGATTGGATCATTACATTCATTCTAATGGTCATACCGTTAGTGAACATTGTCATGCTCTTTGTATGGGCATTTGGCGGAAGTGCACCCGAAAGCAAGGCCAACTGGGCAAAAGCCACGCTTATTTTTTACCTAATCGGATTTGTAATAGTCATACTGTTTTGGAGCGCTATTGCCGCACTTATTGTCGGCCTCAGGTGACATCACTGCATTTATATCCATTATCCCGTCTGTAGGGATAAAAGGTTGGTAGAAAGGTATGTTCGCACGGATTTCCAATTCGTGTCTCTTTCTAACTAACGCCAAGACGATACTGCTTTGGCATAAGTTGCTCCCTGCGCCAAGACGATACTGCTTTGGCACAAGTTGCTCCTTGCGCCAAAGCAGTAGTCAAAGGTGGTGGTTACTCGATTTTGTCTAATGGGGGGACGTTCTTTTCGTAGCCGTTATAACCCTTATTCTGGTTTATCACTCCTAAAGTATTGGTGGAGATACTTTCTTGTGGTATAGGCCACAATACATGGTAAGGACTCATAGTATATTTGTCGTTATGAACCGTTACCACTCCCTTGTTATAGAAATGGGTGGTTGCCATGATATGATCATAATAGAAGTTTTTATCCGAAAAGTTATCTAAGCGATAGACCGTTCCATCGTCTGCCGGCTTGCCTGTTTTTGCGTAGATAAATGAGATACGCGTCAATTCGGTTTTGCGGGGTTCTTCCCTGAATAGCTCCCTTGCGCGTTCGTCGAGAATCATACGCATGTTCATTTCGCTTACGGTTATTTCGCGGGCTTGTGCACGGCGGCGCACTACGTTGATGTCATTGACGGCATTTTGCAGGTCGCCTTTCCAGAAGTAGGCTTCGGCGCGGAGCAGGTATGTCTCGGCTAAGCGGAAGATATACCAGTCGGTTTCGCCCCCTGCCCACTGTGTTTGCGTCGGGTCGGGTATCCATACTTTGTAATGCGGCCATGAGAACCAACTACGGATAGTATCTAATGTCAGCACAACGCCATTATTGTTGCGAAAACGAAGATGTTTGCCGTACCATTCAGGGTCGTAATCCGCTTTTGCCGGGTTGTTCAGGTCGGGGTTGTTATAAACTAAGTCTTCCATATCCATCCAGTTACCCTGATGAAAAACATTAGCATTGTCGTACCATGACCGCTGATGCCTCAGGTCGGTATCATCCAATTGCCATATCATCTGGGTAGAGTAAGGCACCCCGCGGCAACGTCCGATACCGCGTCCCATTGTTTGAACGTATTCCCATTGGATACCATTGGCCTGCGACATGCCTATCTTTCCATTCGGTGTTTTGATAGCGTTACCGCCGGCTACTAAATAAAATGGAACGCAGTCGCGCATGGTCTGTATCCGGTCGCTTCCTTCCGTCGCGACGCGACTTATCACGTTCATCAGACATTCGCGGTTGGCTGGGATAGATTTATTATCCGGGCGATGCAAATCCCATATCACATTTTTATCCGCCTGACTGGCATTGACGCCGAAGCGGGCTGTCATCAGCGCATGTTGTCCGCCGTTGATAACAGCGTTAGCCGAAGCAATAGCATCGTCAAATAATCCCAAGGCAAGGTTTATTTTTGTCAATAGATGTCCGCAAGCGCCACGTGTCACCCGTCCCTTGTCGTTATTGATAATAGCCCACTGTGCGGCAAACTCCATGTCTTGCTTAATTGATTCTAAAATTACTTCCCTTTTGGTGGAATAATAATCAAGTTTAGGTACAAATACTTCTGAACCGATATAGGGTATATCCCCAAACTGTTGGGTCATGCGATAATACCGGCAAGCCCTATGGAAATAAGCCGATGCCAGGACAGCATTTCTTTCTGCCTCATCTTTGTAAGTAGCGTCGTCGATACGTGAAATAACCACATTGGCATACTTCACGCCTTTATAACCCTCATACCAGTACCAGCCTATCTTATTATAGTCGGTAGAGTTCAATTGAGCGGTAGGGGTTATCATCAGGTTCAGGTCTTGTGCCGGACCCGATTTATCGGTCGTTCCTTCTACACATAAATCCGAGAACACCATCTCGGTAGTGATAGGAGCTGCATCGCCGAAAAACTCGTGGCGCATGTTTCGCTCGCAGGCTGTCAATGCCCCGTACATACCATTGGCATCGACGTAAGCATTTTCGGGCGTATAGAACGACAGTGCTTTGGGTACTAACCATTCGGCAGTACAGGAAGCCAAACCCAAATAGAGGGTAGTTAGTACAAATAGCTTCGATATATTTTTTGTATTCATATCGTTATAATTTTAATGTTATTTATAATGTCATATTC
>CAYUAK010000125.1:0-3418 GCA_964442765.1 uncultured Tannerella sp.
TATACATCCTGAGTAATTACCAACAAAGGCTTTCAGCCTTTTGGAAATGTTAAAACAATTATAATCAAACAGATACAAGATAAATACCTATTGTTATTGTCTGTTAGTTAAAACGTTACAATGATGTGCGAAACATTTAAAATCTAAATAACCACCAATTATGGGAAAAAATAAGTTACGAAAATTTGAGGATATTGCCGGTTTTACTAATGTGTTTCAATATCCTTTTGCTGTTCTGCAATCCAAAGGCGGATGTCCGCTAAAAGGGAGTTGGAATCAGGATGTTTTTAAAAACAATCATCCGATAGTCATCGAACTCGGATGCGGGCGCGGCGAATATACGGTCGGATTAGGACGTCTTTTCCCTGATAAAAATTTCATTGGCATCGACATCAAGGGCGCACGAATATGGGCGGGTGCAAAAGAAGCGCTTGAAGAAGGTTTGGCAAATATTGCTTTCCTGAGGGCTAACATCGAATCAATTCCTCATTTTTTTTCTCCGAGCGAAGTGTCGGAGATATGGCTCACGTTCCCTGATCCGCAAATGAAAAAGGTCAATAAACGCCTGACAAGTACTCGTTTTATGCGCCTTTACGCTGACATACTTACCGCTGACGGCCTTGTCCACCTCAAAACCGATAGCACTTTCCTGTTTACTTATACGCATGAAATGATAAAAGCCAACCGATTACCTTTAGAAGTAATAACGGATGACCTTTATCATTCCGGATTAGCCAACGAAATCCTGTCAATCCAAACCGCCTACGAACAACAATGGCTAAAACGGGGCTTATCTATCAAATATATCCGTTTTATCAACGAGCCGCGAGCTATCCTTATTGAGCCGGATATAGAAATCGAACCTGACACTTACCGAAGTAAACGCAGATAATCAACCCAACTCCCCCTTTGAACTTTCCTATGAAAATAAATCAACGTTCCTTAGTGTTAATAGTCAGACAATGTGTCTGTTTCGCTTGCGGAACAAATGTGTCTCTTTACGAAGGGAAGAAATGGGGGCAGGGTGATGTAAAAGGGTGCAGTGCTATTTCTTCACTTTTACCGGCTCAAGGAGAGCGGCTTTCTTGGCTATGCGACGTTTTTGTATTTCGTAAGCGACCGGCGTAGCGATGAACAGGGTGGTATAAGTACCGACAATGACGCCGAGCATGATAGCAAATGTAAAGCTACGGATGGTAGCACCGCCCAGCATAAAGATACATAATACAACAACCAACGTGGAGAGGGTCGTATTAAAGGTTCGCGATAAAGTGGAATTTAAGGCGTCATTGATGACCTGGTAACGGTCGCGCTTGGGATACATTTTGATAGTCTCCCGTATACGGTCGAAAATAACGACAGTATCGTTCAAAGAGTACCCAATAACCGTCAGGATAGCCGCAATAAACGTCTGGTCGACTTCCATTGAGAACGGCAAAATTTTCCATAATAAAGTATAAAATGCAATAATACACAAGGCGTTAGCAAAAACGGCTAAAAAGACGCCAATAGAAAATCCAACGTCGCGGAAACGGCCTAATATATACAATGCCATACAGAACATGGCAATGAAAACCGCAATAACCGAACTGTTTTTAATATCATCGGCCATGCTGGGGCCTACTTTCTGTGAGCTTTTTATATTATTCTCGGCAAACTGTTGCATCGTTGTACCGGTAGGCAGATAGCTCTTCAACCCTTCAAACAGCTTTGCGTTGATTTCTTCGTCAACCATCGGACTGTTATCGGTTATCTTATAGTTGGTTGATACACGAACCTGGTTGGATGTCCCGATAGTTATTACGCTAACAGCTCCATCTAACTGGTCTTCCAGCGAGTTACGTACTTCATCGGTGCGAACATCGCGGTCAAAACGTATGATATAATTACGTCCGCCTGTGAAATCAATACCGGTATTCAATCCGATGGTCATCATCGAAATTGAACCGAGTATGATAAATATCAACGGTATAAGATAACCTACTTTACGTCTGCCGAGGAAGTTGAAGTTCGGACTAACTAAAAGGTTCTTTGAAATTCTCGTCGTAAAGGTCAGATTGGGAATTTTATTCTTTGCTATCAACCATTCATAAACTATACGGGTGAGGAACACTGCTGTGAGGAAGGAGGCTGAGATACCTATTAATAAGGTCCACGCGAATCCTTTAATAGGTCCTGTTCCAAAAATAAATAAGATTACACCCACAATTAAGGTGGTAAGGTTTGCGTCAAAAATGGCAGTGAAAGCATGCTTATATCCGTCGGAAAGCGCCCTTGCTAATTGTTTTCCTGCACGCAGCTCTTCCTTAGTACGTTCGTAAATAAGCACGTTGGCATCGATTGCCATCGCTAAGGTAAGCACGATACCGGCGATACCCGGCAGTGTCAGCACCGCTTTGAATGAAGCTAAGATCCCTAATGTAAAGAAGATATTCAGAATCATAGCTCCGTTGACTATCATACCTGGAAGTAATCCGTACACAAGACACATATAGAGCATCAGTACGATCAACGCTACTATAAAGGAAATAAGGCCGGCGTTTATGGCTTCCTGTCCAAGCGATGGCCCGATAATATCTTCTTGTGCGATGATAACCGAAGCGGCCATCTTACCGGATTTCAACACGTTAGCCAAGTCTTTGGCCTCTTCAACCGAAAAGTCGCCTGTTATCTGCGAGCGTCCGCCTGTAATTTCCGCCTGCACAGTAGGAGCCGAATAGACCAGGTCGTCTAACACAATTGCCACACATTGGCCGATATTATCTTTGGTTAGTCTTGCCCAGGCTTTCGCTCCCTCTGCATTCATCACCATGGTTACTTCCTGCTTGCCGCTACTTCGTCCTATCTGGTTTTGAGCAAAATCAGCATTCGCATCGACAACTACGTTACCGCCTAAAGCCGGAGAGCCATCTCTGTTTGAAACACGTAATGCGTATAAATCAAACCATTGGTCGTCACCCTTATGCGGTTTGACAGACCATCTGAAAATTACATTCGACGGCAAAATATCCTTTACTTGTCTCAAATTCAGTAAACTGTCAATTTTAGCCATGTTATGTTTTCTTGCCATTCCGACTATGGGACCCGATGCCGGCTGCCCATTGCTGTAGATTTGCGGGTTAAGCATCGAAAACAACGGATGTTTTTTGGCTAATTCAGCATCCGACTGGGAAGTAGCCTGCTGTTCCGTTCTGAGTTGTCCTAACAGCGTATCGGCTTCGGCTTCTAATGCTGACGTAGTAGTAGCTCCTTGAACTGCTTTTGCACCGTCGCCTGTAGTTTGAGCATTTGTGGTGGTGGTTGTATTTTCAACAAAGGATTTTTCTTCCTGTATTCGTGCTAATAAGGCATCTACTTCATTCAATGCGCTATACAACTGTGGGAAATCATATGTTTCCCAAAACTCAAGGTTAGCGCT
>CAYUAK010000126.1:0-14596 GCA_964442765.1 uncultured Tannerella sp.
ATGAATAACATGAGCGCCTACTCGCTGTGGTATCTGATTATCCATAAGGATTGGTATCAATTCAGCGGAGACCTCGATTTTTTGAAGAGGCATAAAACGTATATCTTAGGTTTGATAGACCAGATTGATAGCAGAATCAACGAAAACGGGACGGAAAACCTATCCCGCTCGCGCTTTTTAGACTGGCCTTCGTCGCCCAACAGCGAAGGCGTCGAAGCGGGCTACCGCGCATTGATAGTATGGGCGATGCAGGATGCCGAAAAACTATGCCGTCTGTTGGATGCACCCGAACAAACAACGAAAGCCCAACATTGTATTGAGAAGATGAACAAGTCAGTTAAAGACCATAACAACCTGAAACAGGCGGCGGCGCTGATGGCTATTGCTGGACTGATGGAGCCGGTAAAAGCCTGCAACGATGTTGTCTCTGTTGGCGGCGCAAAAGGCTTTTCGACGTTCTACGGCTATTACATGTTGCAGGCGCAGGCGTTAGCCGGACAACACCTCTCAGCACTCAACATCATACGGCAATACTGGGGCGGGATGCTCGACATGGGCGCGACAACCTTTTGGGAAGACTTTGATTTGGACTGGACAGCAAATGCCGCACGCTTAGACGAACTGACACCCCCAGGTAAGAAAGACATCCACGGCGACTTCGGCGCCTATTGCTATCCCGGATTTCGACACAGCTTCTGCCACGGATGGGCATCAGGCCCAACAGCCTGGATGACGGAACATATCTTAGGCGTCAAGGTCTTGGCACCGGGCTGCAAGGTCATTCAGATAACTCCTAACCTGTGTGACTTAGAATGGGTTGAAGGCACATTCCCAACCCCTTACGGCATCGTGCATATCAAACATACAAAGGACAAAAACGGCCAACTATCCTCCAAAATTTCCGCCCCCCGCAGCATTAAAATAATAAAATAATGCACCCTCCCCCCTCCTTTAGCGTTAGTCCACCTCGCTTGGTGCAAGTTTGCCCCTACATGGCGCAACTTGCTCCAAAGTATCTTATCTTCCTGCTTTTGATTATCTTTTCCAGTAAAATGTTTTCTCAAAACCGACCTAAAGAAGGAATCGTCCAATGTGCTATTACCGGCCTCGTTCAGGAAATATCGAAAGATGATTCCACAGGAATACCCTTATCTAACGCAAATATCCGCTTGCTTAACGCCTCCGACAGCTCGACAGTGAAGATAGATGTCTCCAATTCCGAAGGCAAATTTCAGTTTCTCAATATCAACCAGGGCAACTATATCCTTGCTGTATCATTTGTTGGTTTTACTACTTCTTACACGCCAATTACATCCGCTATGTTTTTCAAAACAGAAAGCATTGAAATAGGAAAAATAATATTACAGGAAACGTCCATCACACTTGACGGAGTCGTTATTGAAGCGCAGATACCCGAATTAGTTATCAGAGGTGATACTATGGAATATAACCCCTCCGCTTTCAAGGTGCATGATGGAGCGGTCGTCGAAGACCTGTTAAAAAAACTGCCTGGCTTAGAAGTGAACGCCGACGGCAGAATCACGGTTGCATCCGGTAAAATGGCAACCCGTGTACTCATTAACGGAAAAGAGTTCTTCGGAAATGACCCGACGATAGCCACGAGAAACATCACAGTAGATATACTTGACAAGGTGCAGGTAATCGAAAAACCCACCGAACAGACTTTACTGACAGGGGTGGACGACGGCGAAAAAGAAACGGTCATCAACCTTACCATCAAGCCTAACAGGATGAAAGGATGGATGGGTAATGCAACGGCTGGCGTAGGAACGCTGGTAGATAACCTGTTTGGCGACGGCTCGCGATACAACTGGCAAAGCATGTTAAACAACTTCAACGAAAAAAGACAGATAAGTATTGTTGCGAATGCTAATAATACGAGTAGCCAGGGATTTTCAAGCAGCGCTATGTTGTCCGGGATGGGTAGTATACCCGTCATTTCAGGCGCCATGATGAATTTCGGCGGAGAAGGTATCTCCAAGTCCTATTCTTTTGGCCTCAATTTCTCGACAACTGTTAATAAAAAACTAAATGTAAACGGCAGTATGGATTATAAATTCTCAGATAACACTTCCGAGCGAAACAGTTTCCGGACTAACCTCTTGGTTGACAGCGTATCATACCAAAAGAGCGCTTCAAGCAGTCAAAGGACATCGCGCGATCTTAACTTTGACGCCAGAATACATTATCAACCCGACAGTTTATGGACTATCTCCTTTTCTCCGCGGATATCGTTCAGTTTCACGGATTCGCAAAATCACTCCCTTGACGAGACAAGCGCCGGCGACAGCGATTCGACGCTTGTCAATCGCAGCAATACCGGTACGGCATCACACGCTAAAGGCTTCTCCATGAGCGGTAATCTGACCATTTCACGTCTTTTATCCCGTAAAGGGCGAAGGTTTAGTCTTACTGCAAACGGCAGGCTGAACCACAACACAAATGATGGAACGAACCTGTCGGTCAATGAGTTTTTCCTGCAACCCGACAGGAACAAAAATCTGAACCAGGTCTCTACAACCTCGTCCAATTCAAACTCGTATAGCGTCAATGCCAGCTTTGTTGAACCGATACGTAAAAATATGAACCTTTCCGTGTCGTACTATCTCAACCGTAACGGGACGCTGAACCTCAAGGAAACGTATGATTATAACGACCTCGACGCTGATTTTACAATTCTAAATATGGACTACAGCAAGAGCCTTAAAAATCAATACATAAGCCAAACGTTAGGCTTTAACCTGAACTCCACAAACACAAAACATACTTACAACATTGGGTTTAATGTTTTACCTTCGTCAACGAAAAGTACAAGTTTTATCAAAGATGGCATCGCCGAAGGAATAGATTCGATTCTAAACTACATAAAAGAACGCAAAGTAATCAATTATTCTCCGCGCATTAATTATACGTATCGATTTAACCAGCAGACGAATCTGAATTTTTCATACAACGGCAGTACGCGACAGCCAAGCGTTAGCCAGCTCGACCCTACGCCCGACAATACCAATCCGCTTTATATCAGAAGCGGGAACCCTGACCTGCTACCGTCGTTCTCCAACTTTATGTCTTTGCGATTCAGTTCGTCCCACAAAGAAAAACAACGCACGCTAACCACATCGGGAGATTTCGGTTTTACCATCAACGAGATTATCAACTTCACTGATTATGAGCAGGGAACAGGCATCCAGTACACCCGCCCCATCAATGAAAACGGTACATGGAACGCTGGAGGGAATGTCATGTATTATTTGCCGGTAGGAAGTAAAAAGAACCTTCGGCTCAACATCAGTACACGACTGAATTACTACAACCGGGTCGGTTTTTCAATGATAAACAACCGGAGCCACAAAAATATTTCCGGCTCTTTAAGTCTTAACGAAAGTTTAGGGCTTAATTATAATAAAGATTGGTTTAGCGGACAACTGAACGCTTCTGCCACCCATTCCAATACAAAGAACTCATTGGAAAGCAGGCAGCAACAGCGAAGCTCCAATTACAGGCTTTCTTTTAATACCAATCTGACGCTGCCAAAGACTTTCCGGTTCAATACGGATATTAATTACAGCGCTCAGCGTGGCCTAACTGCCGGCTACAATAAAAATGAAATCCTTTGGAACATGAGCGCCAGCAAACAGATTCTCAAAAAGAATGCCGGCACGATAAGTTTCAGATGGACAGATATTCTGCGCAAACGGCAAAATATCTCACGAGCTATTACGGCTAACTACATCGAAGACTATGCCGTCAACTCATTGTCAAGTTATGTATTTGTAACTTTCACTTACCGTTTTAACAGAATTGGGAAGTAGTTTAAAAAATTTGTCAACATCTCCCTGCCCCCTTCAAAGGGGGATTGGAAACTTAATCCTATATGCTACTAACTATTTTACTTTACTTTTCCCTCTTGCTCCTGATTTCATTCCTGACGGGGCGAAACCGGTCAAACAGCCACTTTTTCTTAGGAAGTCGCCGTTCTTTGTGGTATGTAGTAGCGATAGGTATGGTTGGCTCGTCAGTATCGGGTGTTTCGTTGGTATCGGTACCCGGGATGGTATTAGTGTCAGGTTTCACCTACTTGCAGGTGGCGATGGGTTTTATAATAGGCTATGTAGTAGTAGCTTTGGTATTGATGCCGCTCTACTACAAAATGAACCTGACCTCCATTTACGGCTACTTAGAGAAGCGATTCGGACCTCAGACACACCGAACCGGAGTTTGGTTTTTTATTCTATCCAAAACCGTCACCTCGTCTGTCAAAATGTACATTGCAGCACTTGTCCTGCAACGCTTTGTCTTTGAGGCGTATGGCGTTCCAATGTGGGTTACGGTCTTATTATGTGTTTTAATTATTTGGTTATACACCTTCCGAAGCGGCATCGGGACGATAGTCTGGACAGACGCACTACAAACATTAGTCCTTTTAACAACGATTATCCTGATGCTTTTTCAAGTGACGAAGTCCTTAAATCTTTCATTATCTGAAACCATCCAAACGATCAAAGACAGTCCGATGAGCCAAGTTTTTGAGTTTGACCGGATAAGCGACCGGAATTTCTTTAAGCAATTTTTTAGCGGTATATTTATTGTCATAGTGATGACCGGATTGAGCCAGGACATGGTTCAAAGTTCGCTTTCCTGCCGAACCCTTCGTGAAGCGCAAAAAAACATGCTTTGTTATGGCGCCGCTTTTGTGCCCTTCAACCTGCTTTTACTTTCACTAGGCTTACTTTTCATTGTTTTTGCCGACCGGCATGGTATCACACTTCCCGAAAAAGCAGACGAAATTGTACCATTGTTTGCTTCAAAGTGGTTAGGTTATGGAGTCAATGTCTGCTTCATCATTGGAATCCTTTCCGCAACATTCAACAGCGCCGACTCAGCACTGACAGCGATAGTTACCTCCCTCTACGTAGATATATTTAAAAAAGGGCAAACCTTTGAGGCTTATAAAACAGCTTACTGGCACCGAACTTTACTCTACCTAACAGTTTGTTTTGTATTTACACTTATCACACTTGCCTTTCACCACATCGGCAACCAAAGCATCCTGGACACCTTATACAGGTTAGTTGGCTACGCATACGGTCCTTTACTTGGTCTTTTTGCTTTCGGTATCCTAACCCGCCGCTTGATAAACGATCGCCTAACCCCCTACATAGCAATCGCTTCCCCTCTACTCACTTACGCCTTCGAAGCCGCCTGCCTTTATTTTTTCAACTACCACTTCGGCTATGAGCTACTCCTGTTAAACGGCACCCTCACCTACACCGCCCTCTTCTTAAGTAACAACGGCATCCCTGCCATTGCAAAGCAAAAAACCCTAAGACACAAACCACCTCAATCCAGATTCTGATAGTCGCAAAAAAATGCAAACATTGTGGAGAATGGCTTGATAATATATGAGTGGATTCTAATATTTTGAATAGCTCATCTCTGCGAGGCCTACTTGGGCAGACTGATACCGGCTTCTTGGGCGGCTTCTATTAACTGGGTTATGGCGAAGTCGATTTGTTCTTCTTTATGACTGCTTGTGACACAGAAGCGTAGCCGCGCCTTTCCCATGGCAACGGCAGGATAGACTGCCGGGGGCACAGAAATGCCCCGTTCAAGCAATAGTCCAGAGAGCCGGAAGGCATCCGATTCATCCCCTATTAGGACAGGGATGATGGCCGTTTCGCCGGCAAGACAGAGGTTGAGATTAGCCGAACGGGCTGCGTTCACAAAATAGGTGATATTATTTTTTAGCGCCGAGACACGTGACGGGTCGCGGCGAAGGATTCGTATGGCCTCCAAAGCCGCTGCTGCAACCGGCGGACTGATGCCAACGGAGAAAACAAAGCCGGGTATATTATACCTCAGATATTGAATCAAGGCTTCACTTCCGGCGATAAAGCCTCCACAAGCGCCAAGCCCTTTTGAAAGTGTCCCCATTTTTATGTCGATGTCGGTGGGTGTTAGACCGAAATATTCGTCCACACCGCCCCCCTTCTCACCGATGACACAAGCTGAGTGCGCCTCATCAACCATGAGAAAGACGCCATATTTTTTCTTCAGCCGCACAAATTCGTCAATAGGCGCTATATCGCCGTCCATGCTATAGACACCCTCTACCACAAGCAACACCTTTTCAAAAGATGAGCGACCCATCTTAAGAATTTCATCAAGCGCTTTCACGTCGTTGTGGGGGAAAGCGCGGCAAGTAGCGCGGCTCAAGATACACCCCTGCAAGATGGAATTGTGGCTCAGCGTGTCATAAAGGATCAGGTCGCGCTCGTTACAGAAATTGCCTACAAAAGTGACGTTTGTCGCATGGCCGCTTACTAATACTAGCGATGACTCCGTATGTTTCCATTTAGCTATCTCTTCCTCCAATTCGCAGTATAGCCTTTTTTCTCCGGCTAAAAGACGACTGCCGCTCGCACTGGTACCATAACGCTCGGCAGCTTCACAAGCAGCACGGACGGTGTCCGGATGTCCGCTCATGCACAGATAATTGTATGAAGCAAAGTTAAGTACTTCGCGTCCATTCACAAGCGATACATCTGTTAATACGCTGTCATGTCGAATAAAGTATGGGTCTTCAATATGAGACATACTCTTTAACCTTTCCTGGAAAACAAGATACTCACGCGAATCGGTAAAACAAGTGACAGGATTAATCTCTACTTCAACCTGGTGAGCGGACGGGTTAGCTAATCCTTTGCGTTTGCGCCAAATCAGATAAGTGACATCGTTCACAGTAGAACACTCTCTAAATTCAAGTTCATTGATTAGTAATCCAAAGGAGGTCTCTACACGAACTAATAAGTTCAAACTGTCTAAACTGTCGCCTCCCAACTCCTCAAAGAAATGCTTATCGGGACCAATCTGCGCCGCATCGAGCGTGAGGACGGATGCAAAGCATCGCCTCACCTCTTCGCGAATTGCATGGATTGCCTCCTCCTCCGTTTTGTTTAATATTTTCTCCTTTTCATTACCGGCAACATAACTGCTCGCTGCTACGCAAAGTTGGCCTGATTGCAGGTCCACAGGCCGTGCATCAAACTCACCTGCTTCCATCCATTCTTTCAATTTCTGCCTCCGTACTTTGATGCCGTTAGCGAGTGGTAGCGGTTGCGCTGCGACAAAGAGACGTCGAACACGCTTTAACACAGGCAGTTTGGTGTTTATAGCAGATACTTCCGAAGCAATAGCGGTTATTGTCTGTGGGTCCATGTCGTTATCGGGCAGTTGAAAGACGAGCGCTATGTCTTCATAAGAAGTGCCATTCGATAGGGACAGTATACACAGTCTTTCCATGCCGGGAATGATTTCAAAAACGTCCTCTAATTCATCGGGATAGACGTTCTCGCCCGATTCGTTGATAATGACCTCTTTCAACCGTCCTTCAATGTACAGGCCACCTTTTTCTAAACGTGCAATATCGCCGGATCTGAACCAGCCATCGTCGCCATAATCCGGCGGTTGTCGTTGCCCGTCAATCAAACGCGCCTTGTGAAGGCTTCCTCCCCTTATGAGCAGTTCGCCTACATCCGACGGATTGCCCTCCGCGTCTACTGTCTTATAGCTGATGCCTTCTATAGTAGTCGTGCTGCCCGACATGCGGTAACGGGCCTGGGGTCTTGTCTCAAACGATGTAAGGCCGGTCTCCGTCATGCCGAAGCCGGGCATGGGATAATAGCCTAAAGCGTTGATGGTATTGAGGGTTTTAATCGGTATATGGCTTCCGCCAACCAAAATGGTACGGATGGAATCGCCGAGCAGTCGTTGTTGGATAGATTTAACAAGGCTTGCAGCCATATCCGGGCCTCGTTTAGGAAACAAGTGCTGGATGCCATTGCTCAGGGCAAACAGCGTTTTCAGAAAAAGCACCTTGAACCGACCATCCTGTCGTACCTTCTTCCAAAGACCATTGGCCAAGTTGTTCAACAAAAGCGGCACGACAATCAAGTTAGTCACACGAAAATGTTTACAGGCAGTCTGTATAGTCTGAGGCGCACGGTCTTTCAGATAGACAACCGTCTTTCCAACCAATGGGAAGAGGATACAATGCACCATGAATCCTAAGATATGGTGCATAGGCAGGAACGCGAGGTGGCGTACCGGGTCTTTTGCGTCCATAACGAGACGCGGACATTCGGTTATTTTCGGAATGACGCCAATAGCCTGTCCGATGATAGCTTCCTCGCCGAACACATATACTTTGGAGGTGCTTGTCGTTCCGGAGGTACACAAAGCCAACTCGTCGGCAAAACGCGGTATAAACGTAACATCCGGCTGGGCATCGGCTACTTCCTCCGTCGTTATCAGAGGTACAGGACTTTTTTTCTCTGTTTTACCAACGACAGCTACAGCGCCGGAGGTAGCGAGTAGATGCCTTAACATCGGCTCTTTATGATTAACATCAAGTAAGACCGGCTTGAAGCCCGCCATCAGCAATCCCCAAAAGGCAACCGACCAATGGTAACGGTTTTCCATCATCAATGCCACAAAACATCCTTCATTCGCTTCGCCTATTCGACAACGAAAAAGCGCAGCAGCCGCGCGAATATCCGAGTCAAACTGCTGAAAACTACGGCTGCATTCCCCTTTCGCATCGTCCATCCATAAGGCAGCAACCTTCTCCGCGTCTGTATAGACAAGAATGTTATACAGATCCTGAAATTTCCTTTCACTCTGTTGTAAACGGGTCAGCCGTCCAAGTTCTTCTTTCAACATACGGCTATCCTCTAATAGTTATTATACTTATAATCATCGTTTTTCACGCTTAATTAACTCCCATGCTTCAATAAATAAGGCCGCAAAAGTAGGTATTTTTATCATTGTAGCAAAATATTTTTGAAATTATTCAGTAACCTGGTTTTAATATTACCAAAAAATAGACTAATTTTGCAAAAAAATAGACGTGCAGTTTACTGCCTTTTTATTTAAATGTTCTAATTTATAAATATTTAAAATGGATAGCTCTTATAATCAAAAAGTTAAAAAAGCGTATTTCGCTTCGGGTTGCTTTTGGGGAACGGAATACTGGTTCAGAAAAGCGCCGGGCGTCCTTTCTACTGCAGCCGGTTTTATGGGCGGAAACATAGCTAACCCCACTTATCACCAAGTCAAAACAGGCCATACCGGTCATTTGGAATGTGTTGAGGTTCAGTATGATAGCGGTCAAACGAACTATGAAAACTTAGTTAAACTATTCTTCGAAACGCATGACTTCACCCAATCGGATGGCCAAGGCCCCGATATTGGTTCCCAATACCTTTCCTGTCTTTTTTATACGGATGCGATAGAAAAGGCCATTGCAGAAACCTGTATCGACCGGTTAAAAGAGAAAGGTTATTCGGTGGCAACTTTCTTACATCCGGTGTCCATTTTTTATTTTGCTGAAGATTATCACCAGCATTATTACGAGAGGTTAGGAACTTTGCCATCCTGTCATTTTTATAAAAAAATTTTTTAAAATGAACGGCTCTGAAAAACTTTACCGGTTATTGGCTGACCTGGCTATTTCTTTCGAATATATAGAACACCCACCCGCGCCAACCATTGAGATTGCCCGCCAATATTGGAAGGGGTATGATGCGAAACATTGCAAAAACCTCTTTTTCCGTAACCACAAAGGCAATCGACATTATTTAGTGATTTTAGACTGCGACTGCGACATGGCTATCCATAGCATCGAACAGATGTTGCATCAGGGGAAATTAAGCTTTGCCTCCGAGCAACGCATGATAAAATTCTTAGGGGTAACGGCAGGGTCGGTCACACCTTTCGGATTGATAAACGACATCGAGCATCATGTCCATGTCTTTATTGACAAGAACCTGCAACAAGCCGAAAAGCTGAGCTTTCATCCCTGTATCAACACAGCTTCGCTGATTATTTTAAAAGATGATTTTATCCGGTTTATGGATTATACAGGGAACACATACGAATGGATAGCCTTATATTAAAACCGATTTTTACCTCCCGAATTACTTGACAAACTTTTTTAACACTATACTCATTATGAAATTTAAACTTTTTTTTGTACTTGTTTGCTTTTCTTTTGCCTGTTCCAATCAGCAATCGAAAAAAACAAATTTGTTCGATAAACGAGCGAAAGAGTTGCTATCTCAGTTGACACTCGAAGAAAAAGTGTCATTAATGACCAATCAATCGACCGGTGTAGAGCGATTAGGAATCACTCCTTACGATTGGTGGAATGAAGCCTTGCATGGTGTTGCGCGTGCAGGCAACGCGACCGTTTTTCCGCAGGCTATCGGACTTGCGGCCACCTTCGACAACCAGGCTGTATTTGAAATGTTCGACATGGTTTCGGACGAAGCCCGCGCCAAGCATCACGATGCTATTCGCAATAAAGATTATAGCCGGTACAAGGGGCTTACCTTCTGGACGCCTAACATCAATATTTTCCGCGACCCGCGCTGGGGAAGAGGGATGGAGACGTATGGAGAGGACCCGTATCTAACAAGTCTGATGGGAATGGCTTGTGTGCGTGGACTTCAAGGCGACCCGCTGTCGAAATACAGTAAAGCGCATGCCTGCGCCAAACATTATGCCGTACATAGCGGACCTGAATGGAACCGTCACAGTTATGATGCAAAAAATATTTCGCAACGCGATTTATGGGAGACCTATCTGCCGGCGTTCAAAGCGTTGGTAGTAACCGCTGGTGTCAAAGAAGTGATGTGCGCTTATAACCGCTTTGAAGGTGAACCCTGCTGTGCAAGTAATACCTTGTTAGTCGATATCCTGAGAGACAAATGGGGGTTCGATGATGTTGTCGTATCCGACTGTGGCGCTATCAATAACTTCTTTACTGCCGGACGCCATGAGACGCACCCAAACGTCCGGGCTGCAGTCGCCGATGCAGTCATCACCGGTACTGACCTCGAATGTGGCAATACCTATCGCGCATTAAATGATGCTGTCAAAGAAGGTCTTATTACAGAAGCGCAAATTGATGTATCGGTATTTCGACTGTTACGAGCCAGGTTTGAGTTAGGTTTTTTTGATAAGGACGAATTGGTGCCCTGGTCAAAAATACCCATGAGCATCGTTGAGTCGGAACAACATGTATCCAAGGCGCTTGAGATAGCACGCAAGAGTATGACGCTGTTAAGCAACAAAAACAACACGCTCCCGCTGTCGAAAAACTTAAAAAAGGTGGCGGTCATGGGGCCTAATGCCGCCGATTCGGTTATGCTATGGGCGAATTATAACGGATTCCCTACACATACCGTTACCATCTTAGAAGGTATTCAGGCGAAACTGCCCGCTGGGTCAGTCAGATATGAAAAGGCATGCGACCTGATTAACAACCAGGTTTTTACAAGCCGGTTCGGCGATTGCGCATCCGACGGGAAAACGGGATTCAAAGCCACCTTCTGGAACACTAACGATTTTACAGGTAAAATTGCCGCCACCACTCACTTCGCTAATCCGTTCAATTTCAACACCGGAGGAAGCACCGTTTTTGCCCCAGGCGTCAACCTGAACAATTTTTCAGCTCGGTTTGAGGCCACTTTTTCCGCCTCTCAAACCGAAGACATCGTTTTTCAATCATCTGCCAGTGACGGATTAAAGCTGTACATAGATGGGAAAATGGTATATGAGCAACTCCGCCCAACGTTTGGGCGGTCTGCAACACCCAACGAATATGTGCATAAAGTTGTGCAAGGACGTAAATATCAGATAAGAATAGACTTTTTCAAAGGAGAAAGAGGGAATGCCATTTTGAACTTTAATCTGGGCGTCAAAACTGAGGTAGACTATGAGGCGATAGCTGCATCGGTTAGAGACGCCGATGCCATTATTTTTGTGGGAGGTATCTCGCCTTCATTGGAAGGTGAAGAGATGCGCGTCGATTATCCGGGTTTCAGAGGCGGCGACCGCACAAATATTAACATGCCGCAAGTACAGGTGAATATGCTGAAGGCTTTAAAACAATTAGGGAAGCCTGTTGTCTTTGTTTTATGCTCCGGAAGCGCTATCGCCTTGACCGAAGAAACCGGTCTCACAGACGCTATTTTACAGGCATGGTATGCGGGACAGGAAGGCGGAACGGCAGTAGCGGATGTACTTTTTGGCGACTACAACCCTGCCGGAAGATTACCGGTAACGTTTTATGCTTCCTCCGACCAGCTACCCGACTTTGAAGACTATGATATGTCAAAGGGACGTACCTATCGCTATTTCAGAGGTAAACCGCTTTTCCCTTTCGGTCACGGACTGAGTTATACCACTTTCCAATACGAAAAAGCCGCTCTGAACAAAAAAAGTATCGGCAGGAATGAATCTATTACGCTCACGCTGACACTGAAAAATACGGGACAACGCGATGGCGACGAAGTGATACAGGTCTATGTACGTAACCTGCAAGACCCCTCTGGGCCGCTCAAAAGCCTTCGGGCCTTCAAACGTGTCAATGTCAAAGCCGGCACAGCTCAGTCAATACAGTTTAAACTTCCGCCCACAACATTCGAATTTTTCGACAATATAACCAATACAATGCTTGTCAAACCAGGAAAATATGAGCTACTGTATGGCGGTTCATCCGATGACAGTGCGCTGAAAATGTTAGAAATTAATGTCAAATAAAAAAACTTTTTTGTAACACGTCAGGGAAACGAATTTTTTGTTATATTTGCACGTTTAAATCACACCTTTTGTTCAACATTATACAAATTATAATAACTTTTTTATGGAACATCAATCAAACTTATCCCGAAGGGATTTTATCAGGACTTCGGCTATGGGTGTTGCCGGAGCATTTGTAGTGCCCATGGTAGTACCTTCCTCCGTTTTTGGAGCGAATGCACCTTCTAACCGTATCCTCGTGGGCGCTATCGGTTGTGGACGACAGGGACGCGGAGATATGGGAAGCATTATTAGAAATGCCGATACGCGTATCATTGCCGTTTGCGACCTTGATAAGGTACGTTTAGAAGAGGCTAAACAATTGACGGAATCGGCGACTGCAAGGTTTATCGGCGCCCCGCATACAGGCGTTAAGATGTATGACGATTATAGGGAGTTATTGGCTAACAAGGAAATCGATGCCGTATTGATTGCCACACCCGACCACCAGCATGCACGCCTTGCTATCGATGCTGCATGGGCAGGCAAAGATATCTATCTCGAAAAACCGACCTCGCTAACTATCTCCGAGGGACGCCTGATGAGCAATGCGATGCACGCCACCGGTCGTATCATGCAGATAGGGAGCCAGCAGCGGTCGAACAGGGAGTTTCGTCGCGCCTGTGAATTAGTTCGCAGCGGTCGCATCGGACAGCTTAAAACAATTGAAATCCGGCTTCCGGGAGACCCACCGGGAGGCAATCCCAACCCGATGCCAATCCCAAAAAACTTAAACTATGACGCATGGTTAGGCTCAACGCCCAAAGTACACTATACCGAAGACAGAGTTCATCCGCAGACCAAACCGGATGGTACTGCCAATTATGACCGGCCCGGATGGCTACGGTGCGAACAGTTTGGCGCGGGGATGATCACCGGATGGGGGTCGCATCATTTTGATATTGCCCATTGGGCAATGGATACCGAGTTTACAGGCCCGATTGAAATATCTGCTACAACGACCTTCCCTGCCAAAGGCTCCGGACTGTGGAACGTACATGGCCCCTATTTCTCGGAGATGCTCTATGCCAACGGCGTGATTGTAAAAGGCATGGAAGAAGGCCCGAACAAACCTAATGGACTGCTGTTTACCGGTACAGAAGGATGGATTTTCGTTTCACGTGGCGGAGAGCGCGTCACCGATAGCGACCCGATACGGGTCGATTCTGCCGGCAGAGAGCGGGGCCCGCTCAGCGCCTCGGATGCAAAGATACTGAGCGAGCTTACCGACGACGATGTACACCTTTATGTATCTACAAACCATACGCGTAACTGGCTTGATTCCATTCGCTCCCGCGCATTGAACATCACCCCGGCCGAGGTGGCGCATCGCTCCTGTACGGTGTGCCTGCTGCAACAAATTGCCATGCACCTGAAACGAAAACTGTACTGGGACCCCAAAGCCGAACGATTTATCAACGACAAGGAAGCCAACCGATGGCTGTCGCGACCTCAACGCAAAGGGTACGAGATATAAATGCCGCCTCTGCACATGTTTAATTTATGAAAAGACTTCTTTGTTTATTTTCGTTATTTTTATTTGCCGGCTTTCTTCAGGCGTCGCTTAAGCCCTTGAACAAAGTGAAGGTTAAAGTGGAAGCTGCGGGTGTGGCGCGTCAAAATACGATTGCTTCATTCGACATCACATCGTTTGCCCCTGTCGCAACAGGTTCGCAAATTGTGGTAAAGGGGGCTGATGGGCGTACATGTCTCAGCCAGGTTGCAGTATGCGCTGAGACTGCTATAACGACGCTTTATTGGCGTGTCGATGGGACTTTGTCTGAGAACGAATCCCGTATTTTCACTATCGAAGTAGTAACCGTCGGCGAATCCGGAGCGTTGATGCGCATCGAAAGGGACAGACAAAGGAATATCATCTTAAAGATGAACAACAAAGATGTATTGCGATACAATACTGTTCCTCCCCCAT
>CAYUAK010000127.1:0-6103 GCA_964442765.1 uncultured Tannerella sp.
AAAAATCAAAAAACTTTACCACAAAGAACACAAAGGAAATTCACAAAGAACACAAATCGCTGTAAAACAGGTTGTTTTCTTTATGTCATTTGTGTTAGTTTTGTGTTCTTTGTGGTTAAAAATACTTTTCGGAGTGGACTCGTTGTTTTATATTTCGTCTTCGGTGTGGCAGCCTTTGAAATGAAATTCATTAGCCACTTTTTCGGAGGGGGCGACAAAATAAACCATGTTTGCGCGGGTACAAACTTCGTTTTGGGCGTTGTATATCTCCGTTTCGATGAAAACGGCACTACGTTTCTTTTCGGTTATACGGCCTCTGACAGTCAGTTGAGGTTCGTGTGTAGAAATGCTTTTGAGGTATTTCACTTCGAGGCGCGAAGTAACGCCCGTTGTCTGTAGTTTGCGGACAATTATCCAAGCGCCTAATTCGTCCATTAAAGCGCTCTGGATTCCTCCGTGCAAGGTGTTTAGCCAGCCTTGCATATACATAGATGGTTTCCAGAAAGCTACAATGTCATCACCGTCTTCATAGAACTCCATGTGAAGACCGGCTGGGTTATCAGGGGCGCATCCGAAGCACATATAGCCGTCTATTCCTTTCCAGGGGTTGATAATTTTTTTCATCATTTTTTTATGTTATGAACGTAAAAAGGGGTGTTTATATCTGTTCTGAATGTCACAACCATCCTGACATATTTTTTTATAAAGTAGCGGATGCAGACGAACAGGATAAGAGTGAAGAAAAGTGCCGTTAGCCATACATCGGTGGAGATGTTCAGGAATCCGCCGCATATACCGGCTATCGAACTTATTATGCCGGTTGCCAGTGCATAAAGGGGGACAAGTTGGTTTTCCTTGACGAGGATATCTTCAATTTTTTTGTTTGTGAAGCCGATAGTTTTTAAAAACATGATTTCGTTTAGTCGAGAGGCTAAATTTTTTCGGACAACGATGACAAAGCTCATAATACCCAGCAACAACCCCAAGCCGCCTAATGTCATAAATATTGTCAGATAAGCATCGGTAACCGAGTTGAAAAGCTGCAGTCTTTCATTCGTTGTGGTCACCCGCACCCCGTATTCATTTAGAGCTTGTTGGAGGAGCGATTTGACCTCCTCCTTGTCGGATTCATCAGTTTTCAGGAGAAAGACTTCGCTCCCAGCCGTTTCCTCCCAAATCTCGGAGAAAAGTTGCCGGTCGATGAGAATGTTACCCTGAAAAATCGTGTTAGGAAGCGTTCCGGCTAATTGGATAGCTACGGTACGTCCCTTGTCGTTTTCGTAATAGAGCGTATCTCCTAATTTCTTTCCAAGGCTCCATAGCAGAACGGTTTCATCGACTAAAGACGGATAAACGAAATCGTAAGCTGTCTGTAATCGTAAGAAGACATCCTTACCGTCGAGCGAATAGATGCTTTTTTTTATTCGTAAATCGCTTTCAGATAGTGTTTCCATTTCTACGCCTAAAACATTTGGTGCGCTTACTTTATTCAAGTTCAGGCAACTGGCGTCATCGGCATTAAGGCGCAGGCATTGCATTGTTTTCGTTTCGGCAGGCAAGGAGGTCAGTGACAGTTTTTCGCGTCCAGCTTGTGTTGACATGTTATGAAAAATGGGGACAGCACTTTCAGCCCATAGTGTAAAGCCGCACGTTCCGGCGCGCAGTTGGGCGCTGTCGGCAAACCCTTTGCGGTTTAGTCCGACCGAAAAGACAATGAAGACGCCAGATGCCAAAGCGAAAAATGAAAGCAAAGCCTGTTTCTTATTCCTATATAAAGAGCTCCATATCATCTTTTTCACATGAACCCCCTCCGATGATACTGCGCCATTCCTGTTGATGATATAATTGCCCCACAATGACGCCGTTCCGAGAAGTAAAATACCGAGTAAGATAAAAAGCATAGCCGACTGGAGAAAAAGTAAGTTTACCCCGGATATTGCTATTGTTAAGATAGATACCAGCATAGCTACTGTTCTTTTCCTGCTTCCGGTATGGGTAAGTTGGATGTCAGTTGTAGCTTTTTTATCTTTCAAGCTGCGTCTGATAGCGATGCGTAAAGTGCATAATGAGAGGCAGATACCGATAACGAAGCCCATGCTCACTGTGATGATGTCGGGATAAACCGAAAATCCTTCCGTATGTGTAGCGCCTTTCCATACGCTTCCTAACAGCCACATTATAAGGGCTGTATAAAGGATTCCGGCTATCACGCCTAACACAGACGAGAGTGAAACGACCGGCGCTGCCTCCGACCACAACAGATGGGTGATGCTTTTCCGGGTATAACCTAAAAATTTTAAAAGGTCAATTTCCTTTTTACGTTGAAAAAGCATTTCCGAAAGCGGGACTATCATTAACAGGATGGCAGCAAAAATGATAAAACAACCTAAGGCAAGAAAAAGTCCTGAAAAATCTACGCCGTTCATTGCGCTGCTCAACGCTACTTCGCGCGGGTAAATCAGTTGGATGCCAAACATACCGGCGTGCAAATCCGAAAGGTCGGGTGTAGGATTATCAACACGAATGGCGGTAGCGCTTCCGTAGGCATTGCTCCAGCGGTCGACGATAGCGTTATAGGCAATAATTGCTTTAGGGGTTGTCCGGTATTGTTCCCAGTATTTCTCATCTTCGGAGGTTATCAAATCCATTTTGATAGGGAGGTCGCTATCCCAATCGGTGCATCTTTCTACGTCGGAGAGGCCTGGAAACTCGGCGCTTAGCGTTTGGTCAGCAAGCAGTTCCTCTAAAGGAACAATTGTCTTGACGCGGAAATAGGCAGAATCGGGATGCAGGGTTTTTAAATCCTTCGATAGGAACCAGGTTACTAATATTCGGTCGCCTTTTTTGGCTGACAGTCGGTTAGCCGAGTAATCTGACAGAATGATGTCGTCTGTTAGTAACTGTTCGCCTTTAAAACGTTCCAAGGCTGTTACAAAAGAATAAGGGATAGACCGTTCATCCGCTTCTATGGAGTTCGCTAAATAGGAAAACAGACGGTTGGCTTCTTTGTTTTTGGCCGAAATAGACGTCACGACCTCTTCCTGCAGAAAAATACGGTCAGCAGTTATTTCGGTGAAGCCTTCAAATCGCTTGAATGATAGTCCTGAAACAGTATAATCCCATGCGTTGTTTACTTCCTCGGATGTGACTTTTTTGTTGGAAAGTATCAGGTTTATCTTTCGCTCCATTTTCATGGCTTCGGCTAATTCGTCACGGTTCACGAAGATATTCAGCGGGATAATATGTTCATTTTTCAGGCTCATATTACCCCCTTCCTGTATGCTAACGATTCCATCGAAGGTTAGTCGCATGGAAGTGGTGTAGTTTTCGGTTACGAAAAGTGAGCCGGAAGGTACAAGGCCGGAAGCCGGCAGTCGCAAGATAATAGCGTCGGACGGGTTGGTGTCCATTTCGTTGAACAAGGCCTTATTGATACGGGCTGCTCCTTTTGCTATTGATAGGTCATTGATTCCCCAGACAAAAACCGGTATAAGCTTACCACTCACAGAAACAAATCCATTAGATAGTAAAACACCTCTACTGCCTTGCAGGACAGGCGATTCAAGTATCTTGTCCTCTAAAAAGGCATTACGGGTAAAAATGACGGTTTCTGTATCTAACAAACGCTCCTGTACCCGCTTAACCAAGGTGGCACGAACTGAATCGCCGACCACAAGGCTACCGGTAATCACCGCAACCGTTATCAATACCGCAACCGTTATCAGTTTATAATAACGGGCGTAGAATAGGACGTTTCTGTATGTGAGATGAGATTTTTTCAATGAATAGGGAATAGGGAATAGGGTATGGGGAATAGGGAATAGGGAATAGGGAATAGGGAATAGGGTATGGGGTATGGGGAATAGGGAATAGGGTATGGGGAATAGGGAATAGGGAATGGGGTATCGGGTATGGGGTATGGGGAATAGGGAATAGGGATTAATGGAGGGGGAGCAGTTCTCCATTCTTGATTAAAATCGTGCTTTGGGCAAATGCGGCCAAATCGTTTGAGTGGGTAACCATGACGATTGTGGTGTGTAATGCTTTGTTAATATCCGAAAGGAGAGCGCCGATGTTTCTTGCGTTCTCCGCGTCCAATTGTCCGGTTGGCTCATCCGCTAATAATAATAACGGATACATTATCAATGCTCTACATATAGCTACGCGACCGGCTTCGCCTCCTGATAGTTGATGCGGATACTGATTCGTGACGCTCGTAATATGTGTTAAAGAAAGGAGATGATGCGCATATTCGATTTCATCTCTGCTTGCCTGAGCGCGGTAGGCGAGTGTGGGTAGTAGGACGTTTTCTAAGGCAGAAAACTGTGGCAACAAGCGATGGTCTTGAAAAACAAAACCGATTTGTTTATTCCGAACCGAGGCGTAATCGATACCGGGTGTTGTCATTTCATTGCCATCCAAAAGATAACTGCCGGTATCGGGTTGAAGCAATGTACCTAATATCGACAATAACGTTGTTTTGCCCGAACCGGAAGGCCCCTTAACGGCCACAAACGCTCCCTTCTCAATGTTCAAATTGATGCCACGCAAGACATGATTCATTTGCCCCTCGCCATCTTGATAGCTTTTCCTAATATTCGTTAATTGTATCATATTGTAGTTTTCAGTAATCTTTAACCATTAACCATTAGTTTATAATTTTTTTCGTATCGTTGTAAAATTGGATTAATAGTTTTTCGTCTTCGGGACTTATTGCGGGGTAATGTTCGGGGTTGCTTAGATAATCTAAAACGGGGATTATCCGGTATATCTGAACATCTTTTTCGGGGTAGCGGTAAACCCATAACGGTTCGTAACGCCAGGAAGCGAGGCTGACAATACCGTCGTTTTTAGTTAGCGTTACTTCGAGTAAAATACCGCCGTCGCTGTATCGCCAGCGTTGGTTGGAGACGAAGTTACCGAGCGAATAGGCGACAAGCACGGAATCACAACCCATTTCGCCCAACTCCCCCTTTGAAGCCGTGTCTGCCGACAGGTAGGGGGGCAGGGGGATGTAAGGGGGCAGGGGGATGTTGGAATTAGGGCGAGCGGGGGCGGGAATTTTTTTTATGGGCTGAACGGCATGGGGGTGCGAGCCGACGATGAGGTTGACACCGTTCTTAGCAAGGAAAGTGGCTATTTGTCGCTGCGTGTCGTTTTCTTTGTTTTGATATTCTTCGCCCCAATGTAAGCAAGCGATGATAAAGTCGGCATTTTCAGCGTAGGCATTGGCTATATCGGCGGCAATCCTTATGGTATCCAAATAATTGACAATATAAGGAGGGCGCGCAGTAGACATGTTCGTGGCGTAGGTATAATTGAGATAGGCTAACCGGAAGCCGTTTTTATCAATCATTAGCGGGTAGGAGGTTTTCCAACGGACAGAATCCTTAAACGAACCGGTGTGCTTGATTTGAAGACGGTCTAACGCATCAACTGTACTTTCCAATCCTTTTGTGCCACGGTCTAAAATATGATTATTCGCTGTTACAAACAGATTGAAACCGGCATCCCTGAGCGCTTCTGCCAAAGAAACAGGACTTGAAAATGCCGGATAGCCTGTGTAGGGTTCGCCTGCTAACGTCACTTCAAAGTTAGCCACTGCAATGTCGGCTGAGGAAATGTATTCTTTAACCCATTGGAAGGTAGAAGTAAAATTATAATAGTTGTTGCCGCCTTCATACCAGGCCCCTTTCAGTTGTGTCTCATGTCCCATGACGTCGCCGGCAAAAACCAACCGGATGGTTTCTGGGGCGGTATCTACAACAACATTATTACCGGAGGGTTCGGAAACGTTACCTGTGAGGTAGAGCGTGACAAACACTAAGCAGGCAATGGTTGAAAGGGTGTTAAAGAAAGATTTCATATATATATCAAATGTTTCGCACATCATTGTAACGTTTTAACTAATAGTCAATAACAATAGGTATTTATCTTGTATCTGTTTGATTATAATTGTTTAAACATTTCCAAAAGGCTGAAAGCCTTTGTTGGTAATTACTCAGGGTGTATAAAAGTCCGAAGGACTTGTATATGAATAACCCCGTGCAAACGAAGTGCAGCTCGGGGTGAAAGTGGCATCAGTTCCCTCTTTAACTACGTA
>CAYUAK010000128.1:0-20733 GCA_964442765.1 uncultured Tannerella sp.
TTCTTTATATCGTCACCGGCTCTCAAACAGCGACATACTGAACAAGCCGATAGATGCGATAGCTATAGCAATAAGCGCAAACAGGGCACAAACAAATGCTAACTTTTCATCTTCTTTATACATCGCACGAACTTCGTCTTCGACAAATGAATAGTTTAAATCAATTCGGGCTGTTTCTTCGTTTAACTGTTTTAAAAAAGCAATGGCATCCTGCCTGCGTCCGTTAGCAATAGAAGCAATCAGAGGAGCGTTAAAATCACCGCCATACATAAATATAATGGGAGCGCTTTTTTGTGTCAAGTGTAGAAAATGGATGTCGTTTACTACGCCGACAATCCGGTAAGGCGGATTTGCATCAGGGTCTTGCCCACCCCACATAGAAATCCTTCGATCCGGATATAATAACGCCTGACGAAAGTCCTTAATTCCAAAAAATTTCAAAGCTGATGCTGTGACTATGACATTAAAATCCCTCCAATTTTCTGTGTTATCATTAAATAGCCGACCTTCTTTCAACTGAATATCAAACAGTTTAAACCATATTTCATTAACGTCAATCATTTTCACTTCTTTGAGTTCCCCTTCGTCCAACCGAAACTGCCATGTATTTGCTCGGATAAATTCATTCGGGCTTCGACCATTCGTCCAATAAGTAAACAACGTAGATTCATTCATTTTTTGTTGGATTATTTCAGCATTGCGTCTTTGTTCCGCCCATTTTTCACCGGACTGTATGTTCTCATTGGTGCGTCTTAAAAAATTCATCTTGATAATATCCGTTGTACGGTAACCCGGATCGGTATTCAGCATCAGGTAAAGTTGCTTCAGAAATAGTACAGACACGATAATCATCGAAAGCGTAACCAAGTTTTGAAAAAAGAGGAAGATATGCCTTAAATTAACGGCGCCTTTCATAACGCCCACCTCCCGAAGCGCAGCAACAGGCGTGGAATAAATATATCGGTATAAAGGAAATAACGCTGTCAGTAAAGGAAGAATTAACAGGATACCCGATGCCAAAGCGATGTCAAAACGGGTATCCGGCACCTGAATTATTTGTAAATATTTGATAACAAACGGGTTAATTATGGCAACAAAAAGCAGGGATAAAACCAAAGCCATGCCTATCAAGAGCAAGTTTTCAGTCAGTAACTGGATATAAATCTTATACCCTTCTGCTCCAAAAACTTTTTTCATGCCCAACTCCCTTCCTCTTTTCAGGAACACAACTGTGTAAATGTTAAGAAAATTGACAATGCCGACCAACAGAATCAAAAAACCGACACCAAGCAGTATGTGTACATAGCGTTCATTGCCCTGACTGCTGTAACTAACATCCTTGCGAATGTGCGAATCAAAATAAAGTTTTGAAAACGGGAACAGTTGGCATCGCACTTTTCTGCTTCCCCAATAGCCGGTTTCAACAAAGGAATTGTATTTACTGTTAAGATGCTGACTGTCGGCGCCGGGATATAATAAAACTAAAGTTTGAGGGTCACGAATCCATGTAATTAATGGTACATATAAGGAAACGACCACGTCAAAAGAGAGGATGCTTTTATTTGACGGTTGTCCGATTATTCCCTTTACGGTCAATAATCGTCCGTTTGAATTAAGAAAGGTTTTTCCGACAGGGTCTTGCTTGCCAAAAGTCTTTTGTGCAAATTGTTGTGTCACCAAAGCGCAATTAGGTTCGGATAAGCGGATGTCGCCGTTGATAACCGGGTAGCTTGTTATTTTTAAAAAATTAGTGTCAGTAACTAACATTTTGGCAGTATATTTTTGATTATCGAGTTCGATTTCATCGGATCGGATGAAAAAGCTTGACCACCTTTCTACGCCCGGATCGGCTAACAAATCTGAAATTGCGCTCCTTGAGTAGTTATATGATGTGCCTCTCGCTTCAATTTCACCCGGTAAAGGTTCAAATTCGACTGTTGTGATATACATTCTGTCCAAATTTTTATTGAACCTGTCAACTGAAAATTCCCCGTTGACATAGCGGAAAATGATTATCACACAAGCGAGACAAAGCGCTAATCCTATCAGGTTGATGCCGGAATACATCCTGAAATTGATTATCGAACGAAGAGCTAATTTTAGAATCTTCATATTTTTAATTTTGTAATATGGTTAACGGCAAATTGCCGTAAAAATTTTTAATGATGTCATTTGAAACTTCCCTCCTTGTCATTCTTCACTTCGTTCAGAATGACAGGGGGGCATGTTTTAACTTCAGCCTTAATCATTAATCATTAATTGTATAATCGTTTCTATGGCGGAGGTGATGCCGTCTCTGTTTTTGCCGCCGGCGGTGGCAAAATGGGGTTGTCCGCCGCCGCCGCCTTGGATATGTCTGGCGCCTTCGCGGATAAGTTTAGCTGCATCGAAGCCGGTAGCCACTAACGCATCGCTTAGCATGACGACCAATCCGCATTTCTCAGGTTCTTCGATACCTGCGACAAACAACACTTTTTCTTCGCCCGTAAACTCGCTTCTGATCCTGAAAGCGACGTCTTTAAATAGATCGATATTTCCAGTGCCTCTGAATGACAGGATTTTTATCCCATTTTTTTCAACCGCTTGCAATAGGATATTTTTTTTAATTGAAGCAACTTTCTCCTTCATATAATCCGCTAATTGTTTCTTTAACTCCGAGTTTTCCTCAATTGATTTTTTGATGGTAGCCGGCAAGTTAGGAACATTGTTAAACATCGCCCGTATTTCGCGTATCATATCTTGTGCATGGTAGACTATCTTCTCGGCATTATCGGCTGTCACTGCTTCGATACGGCGGATGCCTGCGGCTATCGAACATTCGCTGATGATATACATCGAGCCAATTTTTCCGGTCGAGGATATATGCGTGCCGCCGCATAACTCGGTAGAAGCGCCAAAACGCACAACGCGTACTTCATCGCCGTATTTTTCGCCAAAAAGAGCCATGGCGCCCATTTTTGTTGCTTCCTGTATCGGAATCCGACGAAAGTCTTCGAGGGGCAAGTTCTCACGTATTTTGCGGTTGACCCTTTTCTCTACTTCACGTATTTCTTCGTCTGTCACTTTCTGAAAATGCGCAAAGTCAAAACGTAGCGAATCTGGCGACACATACGAGCCTTTCTGTTCTACATGCCTTCCTAATAACTCGCGTAACGCTTCATGTAAGAGGTGGGTTGCCGAATGGTTACACTCAGTACGCTCCCGCAGCTCCTTATTGATGGAAGCAATAAATGTGCCGGAAAGGTCGCTTGGTAGTTTGGCTGTTAGATGCACCGGCAGGTTGTTTTCGCGCTTGGTATCAATAATATCAGTCACTTCGCCGCCGGATGATAACAAACGTCCGCTATCGCCTGTTTGACCACCCATCTCGGCATAAAACGGACTCTGACTTAAAACAAGCTGGTACAGTTCCCTGTTTTTTTGTTTGATTTTGCGATAACGAAGGATTTGTGTCTTACATTCAGTCCTGTCATATCCTACAAAAAAAGTATCACCTTCGGCCAGGACAGTCCAGTCGTCAGTTTCGATAGCGGCGGCATAACGGGCGCGGTCTTTCTGTTTTTGCATCTCGGAATGGAACGTGGCAACGTCTACATTCATTTCGTTCTCGCGAAGGATGAGTTCGGTTAAGTCGAGCGGAAACCCAAACGTATCATATAGTGTAAAAGCATCTTCGCCGGTCAGTGTTTTCTGTCTAAGCGTTTGAGCCTCTTCTATTTTTTTTTCTAAAAGGCGTATTCCTGTATCAAGCGTATGTAAAAACGAAACCTCTTCTTCTTTGATAACCTTGCCTATTAGCTCCTGTTGTGCAACAAGCTCCGGATAAGCGTCACCCATCGACACGATTAATGCAGGTAATAGCTTAAACATAAATGGCTCTCTTCTATCGAGGAACGTATATCCATACCGAACTGCACGGCGCAGAATACGTCGGATGACATATCCTGCTTTGGCATTTGAGGGCAGTTGACCGTCGGTTATCGAAAAGGCGATGGTTCGAATATGGTCGGCTATCACGCGCATGGCGATATCTTTCTGTTTATCTGCCCCATACTCAACACCTGTCAGGTTGGTAATGGCTTTTATTATCGGCTGAAAGACGTCGGTGTCGTAGTTTGAACGTTTTTGCTGGATAGCCATACAGAGACGCTCAAAGCCCATTCCGGTATCTATCACCTTGTTAGGCAGGGGTTCTAATAAGCCGTCTGCTTTGCGGTTGAACTGCATAAAAACAAGGTTCCATATCTCAATGACAAGCGGATTATCCTTATTCACTAAGGAAGTGCCGGATATTTCTAACCTTTCGTTCTCAGGGCGCAGGTCGATATGTATTTCGGAGCAGGGGCCGCAAGGACCTGTATCACCCATTTCCCAAAAATTATCTTTCTTACTGCCTTCAAGAATCCGTTCTTTGGGCAGAAATTGTTCCCAAAAACAGGCTGCCTCGTCGTCACGTGTTAGGTTGTCGGAAGGACTGCCCTCAAAAATGGTGGCAAAAAGCCGCTCAGGATTCAAATGAAGGATACCCACTAAATATTCCCAAGCATATTCGATGGCTTCTTTTTTGAAGTAATCACCAAACGACCAGTTGCCAAGCATCTCAAACATCGTATGATGATAAGTGTCATGCCCCACTTCTTCCAAGTCGTTGTGCTTACCGCTGACACGCAGACATTTTTGCGAATCGGCAATACGGGGATAGATTACCGGCGCATGGCCAAGTATCAAGTCTTTGAACTGATTCATACCCGCATTGGTGAACATGAGGGTCGGGTCGCCTTTTACAACCATCGGCGCCGAAGGGACGATATGATGGCCTTTTGACACAAAAAACTGCAGGAATGACTCTCTGATTTCTTTTGCTGTTAGCATCTTTATAAATCTATATGAATGTTAAATATCTGTAAAAAGTTTGCAAAAGTACATCAAATATTTATTTTTGCAGTGCAATAGAAGGTAATTTTTTAAAATTTATATTTTATGGGTCAATTAAAATCAAGAAAAACATATTATCTATTCAACCCCGTAACGCTTGAATATGAGAGACAATACCCGTCTAAAAAAGAACGTTTCGTAGCGGCGGTTAAAAATTTTTGCTTGGGATTAGTTATCAGTGTTGCTGCCTTTTTTGGCTTTCTCCACTTCTTTGAATCGCCGAAGGAAGCCATGTACCGGAAGGAAAACAAACTGCTTCAGACGCAGTATGCTTTATTGTTAAGAGAAATCAATGAAGCCAATGAAGTACTCGAAGATTTACGGCAAAGAGACGAGCATCTGTATCGCGCTATCCTTAATGCGGATTCAATACCGGAATCTATCCGCAAATCGGGGTTCGGAGGCTCAAACAGGTATGAACACCTGAAAGGAGTATCCAATTCAGATTTGATTATCGAGACGACCCAAAAGATGGATATGCTTAAAAAACAGTTGTATGTTCAGATTAATTCGTTGGACGAACTCATCGGTATGGGAAAAGATTTGGATAATCAAATCAAATGTTTACCGGCCATCATGCCCATTTCAATCAAAGACCTCAATAGAATAACATCGGGTCTGGGATGGCGTCCGGATCCATTTTATGGCATCTCTAAATATCATACCGGAATGGATTTTACTGCCGATTTAGGTACGGATATCTACGCAACAGGCAATGGAACTGTAACCTTCGCTGGGCGGAAACAGGACTATGGCTATTGTGTGATGATTGACCATGGCTACGGTTACCAAACTTTATATGGACATCTTAGTAAATATAAGGTAAAGGTAGGACAGAAAGTGGTGCGGGGAGAAGTGATTGCTGCCGTTGGTAATACCGGAAAATCCAAAGGCTCGCATCTGCATTACGAGGTGATTTACAAAGGCCGTTATGTCAATCCTGCCAATTATTATTTTCAGGACCTGACGCCGGAAGAATACGACAAGATGATTCAAATAGCAGAGAACCACGGCCAAGTGATGGACTAAATTAATTATTAATTGATAATTAAAATAAAATCAAGAAAATCCTTCAATCCTGAAAATCAAGGTCAAGCATTGACCGTTAACCACTAACCACTATTCTATGCGTGTTTTTTATTCGATAAGAGAAGTATCTGCATTGTTAAAAGAACCGGAAACGACGTTACGGTACTGGGAGGACGAGTTTCCTGAATCAATTAAGCCGACCCGCAACGAGCGCGGCGTCCGGTTTTACAAAGAAGAGGACGTCAATGCTATCCGCCTAATCCAATATTTTGTACGTGATTGCCGTCTCACTTTGGACGGAGTCCGCAAAAAGCTCAAAAACAACCAGGAAAGCGCTGTCAAACAAGCCAAAGTAGTGCTCAGACTCAAAAATATCAAATCCGAACTGTTAGCCCTGTCCGAAGCTTTATCCGAAGTAGAATCCATCCCATGACATCTCTCCCCCTTTGAAGGGGGCAGGGGGATGTAATTTTTCCCATTTTTCGCCGGTCAGTTGCTCCGTCTCCGTAACTGGAAGTTAATCGACAACCCGCGAAACGGATTTGATATTCCTTATTTTGGAAAGGGAGAAGCACATTTTCTGGAGGTCTTCGAGGTCATGCACTTTCATGTTTATTTTGCCTTCAAACATACCGTCTTTTGATTCTAATATCAGCCGGATGATGTTTACATTGTAATCCGAGATGGTCTTTGAGATATCCGAAAGGACACCTACAGCATCTATGCCTACTACTTTTAACGTCGCTTCGAAGGATGTTTTTGAATGACTGCTCCATGCAGTTGACAGGATGCGGTCACCAAAGTTACTTTTCAAACGCAACCCGATTCGACAGGTGTGTTTATGGACGATGACGGTGTGGTCGTCGTTAATAAATCCAAAAACATCGTCGCCCGAAATCGGCTTACAACAGTCGGCTATGATGTAATTGCGCTGTCCTATAGTATCTTCGCGCAGGTCGAATGGTTTTTTTTTGTCGAAAACCGGCTTGACTTCTTTATCCGTTTGAGAAGCATTTTCCGGTTGGTTGCTTTTATTTCCTAAGCCGAACATTTTTGCAAACCCTTTGATGATGGAGTTCGTGTTTTTTTCTCTCAATATTTTACGCAGGTTATCGGATAAGTTCACATCTCCTTTTTCGACGGCATAGTAAAAGTCTTCACGTTTCGGGAATCCGAAGTAAATAGATAGCTTGTCCAAATTTGACTGTGTGATTTCGAGCGACGATTTTTGGAAGGCTTCCATCACTTTTTCTTTTCCTAAGGTAGATAATTCCTTTCGGTCGCGCCGCAGCACTGCCTCAATTTTTGTTCTTGCTTTCGCAGTTGTCACATAGTTGAGCCATTCGATTTGGGGGCGTTGCGATTTGGAAGTTATTATTTCGACTTGGTCGCCACTTTCTAATTTGTGGCTGAGTGACACTAAGTTATGGTTCACCTTGGCGCCGATGCAGGTATTGCCGATATTGGTATGCAGGGTATAAGCAAAATCGAGGGCGGTAGCCCCTGTCGGTAAGGTCTTTAGTTCGCCTTTAGGCGTAAAGACAAAAATCTCCGACGAGAAGAGGTTCATCTTGATAGTGTCTAAAAAATCAAGCGAGTTAGGATTGGGGTGTTCAAGAATTTCTGTGATAGTATGCAGCCATTTATCTAATTGAGATTCCTCATCCATGTTGTGTTCTTTATACTTCCAATGTGCGGCAAAGCCTTTCTCGTCGATGTCGTCCATTCGTTTGCTGCGGATCTGTATTTCTATCCATTGTCCGTCGGGGCCCATAACGGTCAGGTGAAGCGCCTGATACCCGTTGGCTTTTGGGCGGCTAACCCAATCGCGAAGGCGGTCGGGACGTGTTCGGTAGATATTTGTAATCACCGAATAGATGTCCCAACAGAGGTTTTTTTCGTCCACAGCGCCTGTTGTTTCAAAGATGATACGCACAGCAAAAAGATCATAGACGTCTTCAAACCGAACACCTTTACTGTTCATCTTATTCCAAATAGAAAAGGCTGATTTGATACGGCTTCTCATCTCATAAGTGATGTCTAAGTTCTGCAGTTGCTGTCGCACCGGTTTGGCAAAGTTGTCGAAAAGTCGGTTCCGTTCTTTTTCCGTTTTTATAAGTTTTTCATTGATCATCCGGAACTCTTCGGGGTGTTCATACTTAAAACATAAGTCTTCGAGTTCTGTTTTGATAGCAAAGAGGCCCAACCGATGCGCTAATGGTGCATAGATATACATCGTTTCGCCGGCAATCTTAAATTGTTTATCGGCTCGCATCGAACCAAGTGTGCGCATGTTATGCAGCCGGTCGGCTATCTTTATAAGAATGACGCGGATATCACTGTTCATGGTCAGGAGTAGCCGGCGAAAGTTATCCGCCTGCGCTGACGCATTGCTTCCAAAAACACCTCCGGATATTTTGGTTAGACCATCGACAATATCTGCAATCTTCCGGTTAAATAAATTAGCAATATCATCCACACTGTAGTCGGTATCTTCGACCACATCGTGCAGAAGAGCGGAACAAATAGAGGTAGAGCCAAGCCCCATTTCACCGCAAACGATACGCGCAACGGCAAGCGGGTGTTTGATATAGGGGTCGCCGTCGAGTCGTTTCATGCCTTCATGCGCTTGTTTGGCAAAATTGAATGCTTTGGTGACACGGTCAATTTTTCGGCGATGATTGGAAAGTAAATATTCGTTCATCAGCGCTTCAAACTCTTTCTGTATCAAGTATTCCTGTTCAACCATAATAAATTTATTTAATTGAGAATTAAACCCTGACTACTGACTACTGAAACCTGACACCTACCTACTGTATCTTTAGTACCTGACCAATCCGAAGGTTGGTCGTAGTCATTCCGTTGGCTTGCTGGATGCTTTGTACGGTAATACCTGCCGGAAATTTTCGGGCAATAGCAGATAAGGTATCCCCAGCCTGTACCTCATAATACATAGTGTTATCCGTTTTTTGCGATGAGACCGATGCAGTAGCAGGCGTTTGTTGTCCGCCAAAAGTGAGGCCGCCGTTGTCGATGCTGACCCGCAACCTTCGGCCCGGCGCCACCCTTGATCCGCTCAATCCGTTCCAGTTACGCAGGTTTTGGGCCGTTATACCATATAAATTTGCTATCGTATTGAGATTTTCGCCGACTTTAACGGTATGAAAAATCAGCTCCTGTCTGGCTTTCGGGTTGTTGGGATCGACGAGTATGCAATGTGCTAATAATTCGTCCATCCGGTGCGTATATAGGCTGTCTTCCTGTTCTATAAAAGCGAAAGTTTTTTCTAAAGGCAGGCGTAAAACGGAGGGACGAATGTTGCCCGGGATGATTTCGCGTTTATATTGCGGGTTATAAAATCGGACGAGTTCTTTGTCAATTTGCAGGATGTCGGCAACTTGGTCGAAATGAAGCGCCTGATTTACCATTATTGTGTCCGTCACGACAGAAAACCTTGAGCGCACGGAGCAAATATTGTGCTCGCAGTGGTAGGTCATGATATAGGCTGCTGCGATAAACTTAGGAACGAACGAGCGTGTCTCACGCGGAAGGTGCGGCAGTATTTTCCAAAAGTCTCGCACGCCCCCTGCACGACGGATGGCTCTTTGAACCCCGCCGCCGCCACAGTTATAGGCTGCAATAGCCAAATGCCAGTCGCCGAATAAGTTGAACATTTCTTTCAAGTAACGGCAAGCGGCTTCGGTGGCTTTTTCAGGGCTAAAGCGTTCATCAATAAGGCTGTTAATTTCCAGACCATGAATTTTCCCAGCAGGGAGCATTAATTGCCATAGACCGCTAGCTCCTTTGGGCGACAGGGCGAACGGGTTCAGAGCGCTTTCTACAATAGAAAGATATTTCAATTCGTGAGGCATATCATTATTATCAAGAATCTGCTCGAAAATAGGGAAATAAAAATCGGCAATACCCATGATAAAACGTAAACTCTTGCGGTAACGTCCCGCATACATATCTATACTTGCACGTACAGCCTGGTTATAAGTCATCGGGATAACGGTCATCATACGACTCAAACGCATCCGGTAAACATCATCTGAAAAAATGGGATTGACATCAGCGTCGGCACAATACTCTTCAGGATTAGTGAAATAGTTCATATACCATCCATCCAAGAGTTTGTGCAAGTCGTTTTCGAAGTTTTCGGTAGAAAAATCCATGACCGAATCGTAAAAGTTAAGCTCAGCCTCATCTTCTTCCGATAGCTCTTCGGCTTCTTCGACCGCTTGGATTTCCTCTTCAACTTCTTTTTCAATTATTTGTGCTATTGATTCGAGAAATGGAAAGATTATTCCAATTAAAATCATCAAACAGTTTTTTTTACTCATGGTAATTGGTTTAAAAATTAATACTTATATTAAAACCGTACATACGTGAAATATTGTATGTCTCCGGTGAAATAATGGGCTTAATCTGAAACGACAGGTCGGGCGAGACGTCGAAGTCAAACATCTGAGCATCGACATAAGCATCTGCGACGGAAATCAGGTAGACGGCTACTGTGATTATTATACTCAGGTCGCGATAGCGCCGGAAGTAATCTTTGCCTCTTTTCAGATTGTTATGGAAGGTGCCGTCGTGCAGTCGGGTTGCCGGGTCGATACTACTCGGCACAAAGACCTTCCACTTTTCGCTCCAACTGCCGGGATTTTCTCCCATAGGGTCGGCTTTGGCATCGGCCATGATACTGAAGTAGGCGCCTTTATAGTCCTGATAGGTCTTGTTGTTCCATGTGATTGCATAAGCACACCCCATCAATCCGCCATAGATGATGGGTAATTTCCAGTATTGTTGGTTATAAATCTGTCCGGCGCCCGGGAATAAGAGGGCTGCTTTCCAAGCGGTTTTCGGGTCGGGTTTAAAGGACGACTTTTCCGCTTCCTCCCCGCTCGCCAATGGAGCGGTAATCAGTAGAAGAAAAATGATCCATCGAAAAACTTGGATGCGTTTTATTATAACTTCCCTGTTCATGCCTGTTTCATTCGGTCTAACAAACTCATGATAAAGGCTAATTTTTCGTCCGAATCGAAAGGAATCGTTATTTTCCCTTTGCCCTCACTGTTATAGCTCAACTGCACTTTTGTCTCAAAGAAGGTAGAGAGGTGGTCTTTCAGTAACTTGAACTCATGAGGTAGTTTTTGTCCTTGTGTTTTAGGTATGGTAATTGGGTCGCTATCGCCTGATATTTTTATAGTACGGGCAATATCTTCGACATCGCGAACCGACAGTCCTTCTTTTATAATTCGGTCATGCAGGGCAAGTTGTACTTCCGGGTCTTCTATAGATAATAACGCGCGCGCATGACCCATGTCTATCGTCCGTTTTTTCAGGCATACCTGAATTTCGGCAGGCAATTTTAATAAACGCAGGTAATTGGTTATCGTGGCGCGTTTTTTGCCGACCCTTTCGCTTAAATAGTCTTGCGTTTGGCCTGAACTGTCGAGCAGCTTCTGATAGGCCAGCGCTATTTCGATGGCGCTTAAGTCTTCACGTTGAATATTTTCCAAGAGCGCCATCTCCATCATGTTTTCGTCGGCGGCAGTTTTGATATAAGCAGGGATATATTCGAGGCCCGCTTTTAATGCTGCCCGATAACGGCGCTCACCGCAAATAATCATATATCTATCATCACCGATTTCTTTTAAAGTGATGGGTTGTATGATGCCAAAACTAAGAATAGAGGCGGTCAGCTCGTCAAGCGTTTCTTCATCAAATTCAGTGCGCGGTTGATTCGGATTAGGCTCTATTTTACTCAGCGCTATCTCATTCAATGACGACGAACCGCTCGTATTAAGGCCATCGCTTGTCAGCAACGCTTCTAATCCGCGACCTATCGGTTTTCTTTTTTTATCCATTTTTTATTAACTAATTGAGAATTATTCGTGAAATTTTTTCCGTTCCGAAAAAGAAGAACGTGAAATTCGTTGACCAAAATTCTGACTACCGACTACTTGCTACCCCCTTTTCAATCAGCTCCTTAGCCAATTGCATGTGGTTGATTGAGCCTTTTGAATCGACCTCATAAAGAAGCGCAGGCTTACCTGACCCCGCTGCCTCTACTAACTTTACATTACGTTGAATTACAGTCGTGAAAACCAAATCTTGAAACAACCGTTTGATCTCTTCGTAATATTGATTAGCTACCCGCAGGCGAGAATCGTACATGGTAATAAGAAAACCTTCTATCTCAAGCGACGGGTTTAATTTCGATTTGATGATTTTGATGGTGTTCAATAGCTTGCTTATCCCTTCAAGTGCAAAATATTCACACTGAAAAGGAATGATAACCGAATCGGCTGCTGTCAGTGCATTGACTGTTATCAATCCCAATGAAGGCGAACAGTCAATGAGGATGTAATCGTATTTCTTTTTAAAAGGAAGAAGCAGGTTGCTAAGAACAAACTCGCGTTTGTCAAAATTCAACATTTCAATCTCAGCGCCTACTAAGTCAATGTTCGACGGACAGATATCTAAATGCTCCATCTGTGTGTGAATGATAGCTTCTTCCGGATTCAAACCGTTAATCAGACATTCATATATAGAATGATTGACAGCCTTTACGTTTATGCCGAAGCCCGATGATGAGTTGGCTTGCGGATCGGCGTCAACAATCAACACTTTTTTCTCAAGCGCCGCAAGTGAAGCCGCCAGATTAATCGTCGTCGTCGTCTTGCCAACGCCACCTTTTTGATTTGCTATAGCGATAATTTTACCCATTACTTTAAGTTTATTGTTATGAATTGGAATGCAAAAATAGACATTTTTTCCGTCCGCACAAACGGACATGTTGAAAACTTGTCAATAAAGTTGAAAAGTCGCTTTGGTAAGAAAGACGAAAAGGCAATGTTTATTTTGCTGGACGGATAAAAGCCTTGGTGGAAGTTTGTTTGTTTTTTTAGTTTGAAACTATCACCCCAATACTTTCATGATACCGTGCAGCCAGAAAAGCAAGCAAAGCACTGATGTGCTTAATGCTTTCAGTGGTCTCAGCGCTTATTTCTTTTCGCTGCATTTTTAACAGAAAATAGCCATAAACAGATGTCAGACAGGTCTCTATTTCTGACGTCATTGGCAAAGCGCCCGCTTTAGCCCGCAACTGTACGATAGCAGGTAATGCTTTATAGTAAAGCGAACCATAGACCGTTTCGTCAGGAGACCGCAGTAAACGTTTATGTAAATCGGATAACTCAGTGACAATTTGGTTAAGAAATTGAAAATGACCTTTTTCCATAATGCCTTCGTTCCGAGCCATAGCTATCAGCTCCTGATACCACTGGCGTATCTCCTGAAGGATGTTATCCGGTTGCTGATAGTGAGCTATGATACATGTTTCGACATTATTCATGTCGTACCGGCAGGCGCGAAGCAGGTCTTCGACATGCCATAAATAAAGCAGATACTCAACGATATTCTCCTTCTTCTTTTGTTGTGCGATAATCATATATAGTTTTCAGTTTTCATAAGAAACGTGCATTTTGGGCGCAAAGTTAAAGAAAAATATCGTACATTTGCAGCCCGAAACGAAAAGTTTTTCTCAATTATTCAATTATTTTTTCACTTCGTAAAAAGAACTTTGTTTCATAATTTATAAATGAATGAGCAATGTATTAGTAACAGGAGCCGACGGACAGTTAGGCGTCGCGCTGAGGAATGTATTAGAGGGGATGGACGGTTTTACTTGTTATTTCACGGATGTTGATACCCTTGACATCTGCGACAAGGCGAAGATTGAAGAATTTGTCCGCGCTCTATACATTAATATAATAGTAAACTGTGCGGCTTATACAGCTGTCGACCGGGCGGAGGATGATGCAGAAACCTGCATGTCTATCAACGGCGATGCTGTCCGAAAGATTGGCGAAGTAGCCGCTTCGACAGGCGCTAAGGTGATACACATATCTACCGATTATGTGTTCGATGGGCGCAACGCCCGACCCTATCGCGAGACAGATGCCACCGGCCCTGTCTCTGTCTACGGCGTTTCAAAACTTGCCGGCGAGCATGCGCTCTTAGCTGTTTGCAACGAATCAATCATTTTACGTACTTCATGGTTATATTCCGAGACAGGCACAAATTTTGTGAAGACAATGCTTCGCTTAGGGAAAACACGTAATGAGTTGGGCGTAGTAGCCGACCAGTACGGGACGCCCACCTACGCCGGTGACTTAGCCGAAGCCATCCAAACCATCCTGAAAGCTAAACATTTCGTGCCGGGTATCTACCATTATTCAAACGAGGGCTTCTGTACATGGCACGATTTTGCTGCAAAGATTTTTGAGTTAGCGCAGATAGAATGCACCCTGAAACCGCTTTCAACTGCCGACTATCCCACTCGCGCTGTACGCCCTGCCTACAGCATCTTAGACAAAACAAAAATAAAAAAAACGTTCTCCATCCCAATCCCCTGTTGGGAAGATAGCTTGCAAAAATGCCTGCAAGCAAGCAGGAAGTAGCTTGTAGTCTTTAGTAGTAGTCAGGTGACAGAAAAACCTGAAACCTGAAAACGGAAATCTGTAACCTATATAAATATGCTTTCTGAAGAAATAAAACGTCGTCGCACCTTTGCGATAATAAGTCACCCGGATGCCGGCAAGACTACGCTGACCGAAAAATTGTTGCTTTTCGGGGGCGCTATTCATATTGCAGGCGCAGTCAAGTCGAACAAAATACGCCGTACTGCCACCTCCGATTGGATGGATATAGAGAAACAACGGGGTATATCGGTCGCTACTTCGGTCATGGCATTCGAGCATGAAGGGTTTCAAATCAACATATTAGATACGCCCGGTCACCAGGATTTCGCCGAAGACACCTTCCGCACACTTACCGCCGTCGATAGTGTTATCATTGTAATTGACGCCGCTAAAGGGGTAGAGATGCAAACACGCAGACTGATGGAAGTATGCCGGATGCGAAAAACACCGGTGATTGTCTTTATTAATAAAATGGACAGAGAAGGCAAAGACCCGTTTGACCTGTTGGACGAAATCGAAGCCGAACTGTTGATTCATGTACGCCCCCTAAGCTGGCCAATAGAAATGGGACAGCGTTTTAAAGGCGTCTATAACCTCTACGAAAAGAAATTGGACTTATATGCCCCCAGCAAGCAGTTTGTAACGGAAAGCATAGAAATAAAAGATGTCAAATCGCCTGATATTGAGAATTATATAGATACCACTTTAGTCGAAAAGCTGCGGTCAGACATCGACCTTATCAACGGCGTTTACCCAGCTTTTGATACAAACGTCTACTTGAGTGGCGACCTTGCGCCGATATTTTTCGGTTCGGCTTTGTATAATTTTGGTATTCGCGAACTGTTAGACTGTTTCATCCAGATTGCGCCTTCGCCCCGTCCTGTACTCGCTGTTGAACGTATAGTCGAGCCAAACGAAGAAAAGTTTACCGGTTTTGTGTTCAAGATACATGCCAACATGGATTCTAACCACCGGAGTTGTATCGCTTTCGTGAAAATCTGTTCGGGCCGCTTCGAGCGGAATGTCAACTATAAACATGTCCGGTTCGGAAAGATGATGCGGTTCAGCAGCCCTACTGCTTTTATGGCGCAAAAGAAGGAAGTCGTCGATGAGGCTTTTGCCGGTGATATCATCGGCTTGCCCGACACAGGAAATTTTAAAATCGGCGATACCCTGACCGAAGGCGAGGAGCTTCATTTTCGAGGCCTGCCGAGCTTTTCTCCGGAGCTATTCAAATACATCGAAAATGCCAACCCGATGAAAGCCAAACAACTCAACAAGGGGATAGAGCAGTTAATGGACGAAGGTGTCGCCCAATTGTTCGTCAACCGGTTTAACGGACGGAAACTTATTGGGACAGTCGGGCAGTTGCAGTTTGAGGTCATCCAATACCGACTGCTACACGAGTACGGCGCACAGTGCCAATGGGAGCCTGCCAATTATTACAAAGCTTGCTGGATAGAAAGTGACGACGTAGAGGCTTTAGAGCAATTCATTAAACGTAAAACCCAATACATGGCCTACGACCGCGAAGGGCGCGACGTCTACTTAGCCGATTCCGCTTATGTGCTGACTATGGCGCAGCACGACTTCCCAGCTATCCATTTCCGCTTTACAACCGAAAAGTAAAAAACGGCATCCCTGCCGTTGCTCCGTCACTTCCCCCGTCCCCATGGCGGCGGCATATTTTTTTAGGGAAAAAATGATTTTTTATAGATTATTAACATTTGATATGCTTGTTTATCCAAAAAATGTCTTACTTTTGCGGCGTTTTAAGACGGGTGTTGCAAAGTAGGTAGTTTTTTTTACTTTTTTATGCAACCGAATAAAGCGTGTTTTGAATTGCAATAATAGTTTGATTATTAACCTTTATGCATATTTTTTTATGAGAAAGAAGTCACTTATTTTGTTAGGTTGCATGGCGTTCTTGACGCTTTGCAGTCATTTGCTATTAGGGCAACACGGGGTGTTGTTGCAAGGGTCGCAGGATGATAATTCCACTCGTCGTGGCGATATATCTAATCCTCTCCCTGATGTAGATAAAAGAGACACCATTCACGGTCCACGTGATGTTAGCGTCGTTTTTGGCGCCGGTGAATCAACTGTTATCAGAGGCGATACGGTCATTTGGCCCCTTGACGGGCATCCCTATCCACCTAATGATGATCCAGCCATTGTTCCTCCATTAACCCCCGCAACGAAAATTGTAGGTGGCCAGTTTGGCCCAGCAATTCTTGTGGGAAGCGATTACGCGAAAAATGCCGTTGTCGGTATATATGACAACAACGGTTTAGCCGCCGGCGCAGTAAGCGGGATACGGTTATACGGCACCAATGGTACTTCCGGTACAATTAACGGATTTCCGCAAGCGCCTCCTAACGATCCTTCGACCGGAAGACCTTATGAAGGCGAAAAATCGCTGGGTTGGTGGAGGTATGGAGACGGCACCGTTAACGGTAATTACGGAACAGAAGCGGCTTATAATGCCGGCAAATATACATACGTTGAAAATGGAGTGACAAAAACCGTTCTCGGCTATCGTTATCATACGACAGGTATTGGAACCAATACTACTCCAACAGAAAATCACCTCGCATTCGGTTCCAATCTTCATCCTACGGAGGGAATAAATGGTAAAGGGCTGCCATACGGCTACAATATGGATGAAAGTCCTTTTACTCCTGTAGTGGATTCTATTGGTAATAACGGCGTTTATGTTTGGAACACCAACGAAAGTAGTGGTACAGGACGCTGGCGATGGTGGGTTCTTGATACGATAATAACGGCTGCAGATACGATAAGACCCATAGCACGAGCAACTTTGGCAGCGGTTCCTGCTCGTTTTCCTAATGCTGCAGCCTATTACTCACCTAACACACCACAGCCATCAGTAGCATCAATCAATGCGTTGTTGCCAATTGATTCTCCCAATATTACACATTATTTAGAGAACTCTGCTGGTAATTTAAGTTATTTTTTCATTAATTCGGATGCGAATGGCGATGTTCGCGGACCAGCAGTTATGCAACGAACCAACAAATATATTGAAGCTCGTACGGGCACGCTGAATACTTTTTCAAGCTATACTTCTGCTGCTGCTGTGTTTAAACCGTATTACAATACGACACTTGATAAATATGTTGTCCCCGTTTATAACCACGCTGTTATGACCACTGTGCGTGTTGTATCAAATATGATTAAAGAACAAATATCTTTCACTTTTGATTTAACGGAAGCAGGAGTTCTCTATACCTCAACAAAAAATGCCGGTAAGAGCACTGATAACGGGCAATCTTTGCTATTCAAGATACCCGGCCAGTTTAATCCGGTTAACAGTCCGCCAACTGCCACTATACAAGCGTATAACTTTGAGTTGGAAAATGCCAAATATATTCGTCCAACAACTGTTTTAGTTTCCGAATCAAATAGTTTGAATAATATTATTGTTGGCGATGTGGAATGGTATGCTGCATATATGACCTCTGCAAAATACGCTGATGAATATGTAGGCCCTTTCTGGACTGCTTCTAACACCTGCGCTCATCTAAGCGGATGGGCTGCCTATAAAAGAGACCTGGTTCGATTTGATACGATAGGCACTTACCGTTCCAACAGATACGTAGATGCTGCTATACGTGTGTTAGACCATTCGGATATTTGTGTAGTAGGGAATGTGCTTGACAACACAACATCTGCTAAATACTCTTTTGATAATGCGGGCAGCGATACAAAAACGAATGCTTTACTTGTATTGCCGGGATTTACTGACGTTCTTACCAACCCGGACGACAGGTCGAACTTCCGTTTGAAAATAGGCGGTAACGCTTATTTACGGCATATTCAGGAAAACAATTATTTTGCAGTTGAACCAGGAGATAATCCGTTGTTAGACGGATATTTATATCGTAATGCACAATCGTTGGCCGGGCCAGAGAGTCCTGGAGAGCCTTTCCCTTCGTCAGTAACTCATTTGGCTCAGTCGTTAGATATTTATCTGTCAGAAGGCAAAGGAACGAAATTATTTACCGAGGTAGCAGGTCTTAACTGGGGGTATGTTCATCCCCGCGAAACGCAGACGCTTACTATCCCTAACGTTATGCCTTTCGCGACAACCGACGGCTCAGTGTACGGCGTAAGAGGAAATTACAACGGACAGGCCAATATCCATACACGAAATATTGTCGGCAAAGATACTACTAATATCATCGAAATCGGTCCTTATACCGCTAACCAGGATTTCTTCAAGATTTATTCGGGCGGTATGCTTAAAAACTTCCGCGCAAGTTGTATCAATGGCAACGACAGCGTCACCATCGGGGTCGAAAAAATTGACAATGATGGCAACGGTACAGGTGTTTTTGCTGCACCTGGCTTCTTTATCGAAAATAACAAGCCTTTATACATTATCCATGACGCGAGTCCTCAATTTGGCATTAACGCTTTGTATTATCCTCGTGGAGGTATTCATTTCAATAAAGAAGGGGTTGACAGCGTCAATGCTGCAATTGCCAATGCCTTAGGCGCGGGCGACTTGCATATCCAGGCGCACAGTTATTTGAGGTTCTTAGGGGAAGATTTATTATTTGACCTTGCACAGGATAATGAGATAAAAATACTGTCCGATAGCGCTTATATCTATGTTGAAAAGGGTATTTCGTTTACGAATGCCGATACGGCTCATCTGACATTTTGGGCGAATGGAAAGGACAATAGCAATACACGTGGCGGATATTCCAACTTATACCTCCCCCGTACCGGCGCTGTTATCATCGGCGATAATTTTATCGCCAAATATGACGAACCAAATGCAGCCTTCGGCAAAGGTCTTGTCCTGGTGCGCTCGGAATACGATGACGTATTGGTAGGCGGTAAGTTTGAGTTTGAGAATTCCATCGCTACCGGCGAAAGCGGCGAGCTGATGGTGCAAGCCGGACAAGACATCAGTATAGGCGCTTCAACCAAGCTGAAACAGGACGGACAGCGTTCGATGCTTTTTGAAGCACAAAAAACAGTTGCTTTCCGTGATATGTTTACAGCTATCATGGGTTCGAAAGTGGATGGCAATGGCGATCCGGTGTTTAAAAATGGCGACCTTACCATCAAAGCCGGTTACCTGACATCACCGTTCTTCGCGACTGCCGATGTGACTAATCCTCTTAATTGGACAGCGCCGAACATTTGCGTTGAAGGTTCCTACAATAATCGTTTACCCGACTTGGATGCTGCAACTACAGGCGGCGATATATGGTTTGGCGGTGATGTCGATATTACTATGACGCCCTATATAGGCGATTCGGTTGATACTTATATCCGTGCCTATAATTCAATTCATGTGGACGGCGACTTCAAACATACATTTAACAGCAAAATAGGCTATACCTCAGGAAGCGTACTCGTTGATACCATCCTGAACTTTGCACATACAGGCAACTATGAGGCTATCAATGACGGATGGAAGCCTGCAGCAGAAATTACCTATAACATTGGCTTGCTTGATTCCATTTTCTTCCTGAAGCAAGCCGGCAACCAGTTAGGGGACTATTGTTTGCCTTCCAATTGCTTCACCAACGACCAATGGCATGGTAATATCCTGCTTGGAAAAGACAGGAAGTTTACTATCAACCATCAAGGTGTAGGACCAACGTTAATTTCCGCCGCCCGCGATATAGAAAATCAGGTAGAAGCAGACGTTACATTTAATTATTCCAATTCGAAATTAGGCTCCGGCGACAACTTGATGATAACAGCCGGACGGCATATCGAGACACATGCGCCCTACACGTTTAACTTTTTAGCAGCAGGACCATCCATTACTAACAACATCACGATGCAGGCCGGACATCAGTCTAACGGTTGCGACTGGCTCTTGTGTAAAAGTAAGGAAGAAGCATCTAATCTTCGTTATAACTGGCAACCCTATTCAACTGATGAAAAGAATGAGTTTGCAGACGGCGGCTTTGGCAAAGGCAGTATTTTACTGTTCAATACGGTTGATTTCAAATATGCCGGAAAAGGCGCTATCTTGATGACGGCTAAGAACGGCAAAATCGTCAGCGACCCGTACCTGCATGGCAGCTATGGCGGAAAAGCAATTATCAATTTTGACATACAAGGCGAAGCTCCGGTACGTATGGAAGCTATCGACATCAAACTGCACGATATGTTGCAGTATTTGCCATCTGCTACGACTGTCGGCAACTTCACGATGTTCGCTTACGACTCTATACTGACACGCAGCCTGTACTACGCTAACAACAATGGAACCGGCAGTGTGAATATC